>NZ_JAPZLD010000065.1:0-52542 GCF_030182635.1 Amycolatopsis ponsaeliensis | reverse complement strand
GGGGGCGTCCCATACTGTCCACCCACCGCCCCACCCCCCCCCCCCCCCCCCCGGTGAGCCCAGCCCGCCGTACGAGACCCTGACCTCGTACGGCGGCCTTTCCGCGCGCTGGATCAAGCGCTTGTCGGAAAGTACAAACCGGGGCCGTAAATTCACCCGTCTTTCAGGGGTTTTGCCGTGGTCGCGGCCACACCTCAGCGTGTGTACTTCTTCACGAAGCAGCCCCGAAAGGACGTCCACAGTGGAATTCCTCCGACCCGCCACGCTGGCCGACGCGCTCGCCGCGAAGGCCGCGAGCCCCGGTGCGGTCCCGATCGCCGGCGGCACGGACGTGATGGTCGAGCTCAACTTCGACCACCGCCGCCCCGGTGCCCTGCTCGACCTCGGCCGCGTCGCCGAGCTCCACGAGCACGGCACCGACGGCGGCCGGATCCGCCTCGGCGCGGCCGTGCCCTACGCCCGGATCATCACCGAGCTGGGCACGAAGCTGCCCGGCCTCGCGATGGCTTCGCGGACCGTCGGGTCCCCGCAGATCCGCAACCGCGGTTCCGTGGGCGGCAATCTGGGCGCAGCTTCGCCCGCGGGCGACTCCCACCCGGCGCTGCTCGCCACCGACGCGGAGGTCGAGATCGCCTCGGTCCGCGGCACCCGGATCGTCGCCGCCAAGGACTTCTACACCGGCGTCAAGCGGAACGTCCTGGAGCCGGACGAGCTGATCACGTCCGTGCTGCTGGCACCGGCCACCGGCCCGCAGCAGTTCAGCAAGATCGGCACCCGCAACGCGATGGTGATCGCGGTCGCGGCGTTCGGGCTGGCGCTGCACCCGGAGCAGCGGCGCGTCGGCACCGGCGTCGGCTCGGCCGCACCGACCCCGCGCCGGGCCCTCGATGCCGAGGAGTTCCTGGCCGGCGAGCTGGACTGGGAGTCGCCCCGGGCGTTGACCGACTCCGTGAAGCGCCGTTTCGGTGACCTGGTGGCCGGAGCCGCGGCTCCGATCGACGACGTCCGGGGGAGTGCGGCCTACCGCCGGCACGCGCTGAGCGTGATGGCGCGGCGCACGCTGACCTGGGCCTGGACCGAATACTGCGAAGGGAGCGCGAAGTGCGCGTGAACGTCACCGTCAACGGCGAACAGCGCCGGGCGGACAACGTCTGGGAAGGCGAAAGCCTGCTCTACGTGCTGCGTGAGCGGCTCGGCCTGCCGGGCTCGAAGAACGCCTGTGAGCAGGGCGAATGCGGTTCCTGCACGGTCTACCTCGACGGCGTCCCGGCCTGCGCGTGCCTGGTCGCGGCCGGGCAGGCCGAGGGCCGCGACGTCGTCACGGTCGAAGGGCTCGCTTCCGGGGACGAGCTCGACCCGGTCCAGGAATCGTTCGTCGAACGCGGCGCCGTCCAGTGCGGGTTCTGCACGCCGGGCCTGCTGGTCGCGGCGCACGACCTGATCGAGCGTGTCCCCGAGCCGAGCGACGTCGAGATCCGCGAGGCCCTCGCCGGGAACCTCTGCCGCTGCACCGGCTACGAGAAGATCCTCGACGCCGTCCGCGACGCCGCCGCGAAGAAGGCCGTCCGATGAGCGCCCCGGCTCATTCCCCGCAGGAAATGCAGGACACGATCGCCGGCGGCATCGGCGAGAGCCCGCTGCGCCCGGACGGCACGCTCAAGGTCCGCGGCGAGTTCGCCTACTCCTCCGACCTGTGGCACGAGGACATGCTGTGGGGCGCCACGCTGCGCAGCCCGCACCCGCACGCCCGGATCGTCCGCCTCGACGTCTCCCGCGCCCTGGCCCAACCGGGTGTGCACGCCGTACTCACGCATGAGGACGTGCCCGGCGAGAACGTCTACGGCCTCAAGTACCAGGACACCCCCGCGCTGGCTGCGGACCTGGTCCGGTTCCAGGGCGAGCCGGTCGCGATCCTCGCCGCCGACCACCCGGAGATCGCGCGGCAGGCACTCAAGGAGATCGTCGTCGAATACGACGTCCTCGAGCCGATCACCGACCCCGAGCGGGCCGCGCACGACGACTCTCTGCCGAAGCTGCACCCGGACGGGAATCTCGTCCGCCACCAGCGGATCGTCAAGGGCGACCCCACGGCGACCGCGGACGTCGTCGTGTCCGGCGTCTACGAGATCGGCATGCAGGACCAGGCGTTCCTC
Source organism: Amycolatopsis ponsaeliensis (assembly GCF_030182635.1). NCBI lineage: Bacteria > Bacillati > Actinomycetota > Actinomycetes > Pseudonocardiales > Pseudonocardiaceae > Amycolatopsis > Amycolatopsis ponsaeliensis. The sequence goes on along the minus strand of NZ_JAPZLD010000065.1, from coordinate 50,389 downwards.
GGTCCGGAGTCCGGGCTCGCGGTACCGGCCGAGGACGGCGGCGTCGACCTCTACCTGGCCACCCAGTGGCTGCACGTCGACCAGCGCCAGACGGCGAAGGCCCTCGGCCTGCCGCTGGACAAGGTACGGCTGACGCTGTCCGGCGTCGGCGGCGCGTTCGGCGGCCGCGAGGATCTGTCGATGCAGATCCACTCGTGCATGCTCGCGCTGCGCACCGGCCGTCCGGTGAAGATGAGCTACAACCGGCTGGAGTCGTTCTTCGGGCACGTCCACCGCCACCCGGCGAAGATGTACTACGAGCACGGCGCCACCCGCGACGGCAGGCTCGTCTACGTCCGCGCGAAGATGTACTTCGACGGCGGTGCGTACGCGTCCAAGACCCCGGTGGTGGTCGGCAACGGTACGACGCTGAGCGTCGGCCCCTACGACGTGCCGAACGCGCACATCGAGGGCTGGGGCGTCTACACCAACAACCCGACCTGCGGCGCGATGCGCGGCCTCGGCGCGGTCCAGCCGACCTACGCCTACGAGTCCCAAATGGACAAACTGGCCGCCGCGCTGGGCATGGACCCGGCCGAACTGCGGATCCTCAACGCCCTGAGCGAAGGGTCCACTGTGGTCACCGGCCAGGTGGTCGACTTCCCGGCGCCGGTCGCCGAGCTGGTCCAGCGCCTGCGTGACCTGCCTCTGCCACCCGAACCCACTGGCGAACGCGACATCCGCGAGCTGCCCGGCGGCGCGTCCAACACCACCCACGGCGAAGGCGTCGTCCGTGGCGTCGGTTACGGCGTCACCATCAAGAACATCTCCTACGCCGAAGGCCTCGACGACTACTCGACCGCCCGCGTCCGGCTGGAGGTGCTCGGCGGCGAGGCGGTGGCGATGGTGCACACCGCCGCGGCCGAGGTCGGCCAAGGGCTGGTGACGCTGCAGCAGCAGATCGCGCGCACCGAACTCGGCCTGACGCGGGTGAGCGTGCACCCGGCCGACACGAGCGTCGGCGACGCCGGTTCGAGTTCCGCGTCGCGTCAGACGTACGTCACCGGCGGCGCGGTCCGCAACGCCTGCCGCGCGGTCGCCGACGCGGTGTACGCCCTCGCCGCGGTCCGGCTGGGACGCGCGGTCGAAGGCGCGACGCTGACCGGAGGCAAGATCGTCGCGGCCGACGGCGAGGTCGTCGCCGACCTGGCCGAGCTGCTGGGGGAGACCGCGATCGAGGAGACCCGCGAGTTCCACCACCGCAAGACCTACCCGCTCGACCCGGAGACCGGCCAGGGCGACGCCCACGTCCAATACGGCTTCTCGGCGCACCGCGCGGTGGTCGACGTCGATGTGGACCTCGGCCTCGTCAAGGTTGTCCAGCTCGACTGCGCCCAGGACGTCGGCAAGGCGATGAACCCCGACGCCGTCGTCGCCCAGATCCAGGGCGGCTCGGCCCAGGGCCTCGGCCTCGCCGTGATGGAGGAGATCCTGGTCAAGGACGGGAAGGTGCGGAACCCGTCGTTCACCGACTACCTGATCCCGACGATCCTCGACATGCCGCCGATGCGCGTCGACGTCCTCGAGCGGCCCGACCCGCACGCGCCCTACGGCGTCCGCGGCGTCGGCGAACCACCCACGATCTCCGCGACCCCGGCGATCGCCAACGCCATCCGCGCGGCCACCGGCCTCGAGCTGCCGCGCGTCCCCATCCGCCCCGAACACATCACTGGAGTCTGAGATGACCACGTCGATTTCCGCCGAGACCGAATGGCTCGACGAAGCCGTCCGCATCGCGGAGACGAACGTCGCGAACGGCGGCGGGCCCTTCGGCGCGCTGATCGTGAAGGACGGCGAGATCGTCTCCACCGGCGTCAACCGCGTCACCGCGAACCTCGACCCGACCGCGCACGCCGAAGTCGTCGCCATCCGCGCGGCCTGCCAGGCACTCGGCACGTTCAAGCTCGACGGCTGCGTGCTCGTCTCCAGCTGTGAGCCGTGCCCGATGTGCCTGTCGTCGGCGCTGTGGGCGCGCGTCGACAAGGTCCTCTTCGCCGCCGACCGCGACGACGCGGCCAAGGCCGGCTTCGACGACCGCGCCTTCTATGAGCTCTTCGACCGTCCTCGCGACACTTGGACGGTCCCCGTCACGCGACTGTCCGCAAAGGACGGATTCGCGCCGTTCGCGGCCTGGCTCGACAAGAGCGACCGCACCGACTACTGACCCGCCGCTTACTGACCCACAAGGCCAGCTGACCGGAGCAAACCCCAAACGAACGTCCCGCTCGCCCAGGCACGGCGCTGTGCCTTGGCCTGGCCGAGCACACCCACCGGCAAGGGCAGGACGCATGACCCAAGTAGAGATCCACGAGCCCGACCTCGACGAAGTACCCGAACCACCGCAACGCCGATCCCTGCTCGACAGGCTGTTCGAGCTGCGCGCCCGGCAGAGCACGGTCGGCCGCGAAGTCCGCGGCGGCGTCACGACGTTCGTCGCGATGGCCTACATCGTGCTGCTGAACCCGCTCATCCTCGGCGCCTCCGCCGACATCACCGGCGCCCGGCTGTCGGCCGCGCAGGTGACCACGGCGACCGCGCTCGCCGCCGCGGTGATGACCATCCTGATGGGCGTCGTCGGCAACGCGCCCCTCGCGCTGGCCGCCGGACTCGGCATCAACGGCATCGTCGCGTTCCAGATGGCACCCTCGATGACCTGGGCGCAAGCCTTCGGCCTGGTCGTGCTGGAGGGCGTCTGCATCGTGCTGATGGCCGTCAGCGGCGTCCGCGAGCGGATCATGAACGCCATCCCACGGCCGCTCAAGATGGCGATCACCGTCGGGATCGGGCTCTACATCGCCCTGGTCGGGCTGGTCAGCGCCGGGTTCGTGACCCGGATGCCGGACGCGGCGCAGACCACGGTCCCGGTGCGCCTCGGGGCGAGCGGGCACCTGCACGGCTGGCCGATCGTCGTGTTCTGCTTCGGTCTGCTGCTGATGATCGTGCTGATGGCCCGCAAGGTCCCGGGCGCGGTGCTGATCAGCATCGGCGTGGCGACGGTGTTCGCCGTCGTGCTGCACGAGGGGTTCGGTGTCGGCGGCTGGGGCCTCACCGCCCCGGCACTGCCCGATCACGTCCTTGCGGCACCGGACTTCGGGCTCTTCGGCCACATCGACCTCTTCGGCGGGTTCGCCTCGGCGGGCGCGCTCGCGGCCACGGTCTTCCTGTTCACCCTGGTGCTGTCCGGCTTCTTCGACGCCATGGGCACGATCACCAGCGTCTCCGACGAAGCCGGGCTGTCGAAGAACGGCAAGGTGCCGCGGATGGGCCGGATCCTGCTGGTGGACGGCGCGGGCGCGATCGCGGGCGGCGTCACGGGGTCGTCGCCGAACACGGTGTTCCTGGAGTCCGCGGCCGGCGTCGGTGAAGGTGCCCGGACGGGGCTCGCGAGCGTCGTCACCGGGCTGTTGTTCGCCGGGACGTTGCTGTTCACGCCGCTGGCAGGAGTGGTTCCGGCCCAGGCCGCGGCGCCCGCGCTGGTGGTCATCGGCGGCATGATGGTCGCCCAGTGCCGCAACATCCCGTGGAACGACCCGGACTACACGATCCCGGTGTTCCTGACCGCCGCGCTGATCCCGTTCACCTATTCGATCACCAACGGTGTCGGCGCCGGCCTGATCGCGTTCGTGCTGATCAAGATCGGCCGCGGCAAGTGGCGCGAGGCCGGCTGGCTGCTTTCCCTGCTGGCGCTGGTGTTCGCGGTGTACTTCGCCGTCGACGGCGTCGAAGCCCTCTTCCGCTAAGGAGTTCCCGTGACCCTGATGTTCTTCAACGGCGGCGCCATGCGCGGCGAACCACTGCACCACCTCCTGGCCGGCTCGCCGTTCGTTTCGGCGGCGAAAACCGCGCCGAAGTACCGGTTCTACGCGGTCGGAGACCAGTGCCCCGCGCTGTACCCGGTATCGCACGGCGGCGCGGCGGTGACCGGCGAGGTGTACGACGTCTCGTTGGACGACCTGCGGGACAAGGTGCTCCCGTCCGAGCCGCACGAGCTGGAGCTGGGTGTGGTGGAGCTGAAAGACGGCAGCTCGGCGTTCGCCATGCTGCTGCGGCGGCCCTACACCTCGCACGTCGCGCTGCGGGACATCACGGAGGTCGGCGACTGGCGGGCGTACAAGGCGAGCGCGTGAGCGTCCTCGTCGCACCGGACAAGTTCAAGGGGTCGCTGACCGCGGCCGAGGTGGCGTCGGCTGTGGCGGCCGGCCTCGCCGACGTCCACCCCGCGCTCGCGGTGCGGGCCCTTCCGGTGGCCGACGGCGGCGACGGCACAGTGGACGCCGCCGTCGCCGCGGGGTACCAGCGGGTGCGAGTCCCGGCGCGCGGCCCGACCGGCGCGCCGGTGACCGCGTCCTACGCGGTCCGCGGGGACACCGCCATCGTCGAGCTGGCGGAGGCGTCCGGGCTGCACCGGCTTGTTGGACCCCCGGCGCCGCTCACCGCGACCAGCGCGGGTACCGGCGACGTGCTGGCCGCGGCGGTGCGGGCCGGGTGCCGCCGGATCGTGCTCGGCGTCGGCGGCAGTGCCTGCACCGACGGTGGCGCGGGCATGCTGGCCGCACTGGGTGCCCGGCTGCTGGACGCCGCCGGGCGGGACCTCCCGCCCGGCGGCGCGGCCTTGTCCCGGCTCGCGTCGCTGGATCTGTCCGAAGTGGACTTGTCCGGAGTGGACATCGAGCTGGCGAGTGACGTCGACAACCCGCTCTACGGGCTGCGCGGGGCAGCGTTCGTCTACGGTCCGCAGAAGGGCGCGTCCGCCGACGACGTCGAGACGCTGGATGCCGCCCTGCGGCACTGGGCGTCGGTCGCCGGGCCGGAGTTCGCCGAGCGGCCAGGTGCGGGTGCCGCCGGGGGAGTGGGTTTCGCCGCGATGGCCGTGCTGGGCGCCCGGATGCGCCCGGGCATCGAGCTGCTGCTGGACCTGCTCGGGTTCGACGCGGCCCTGTCCGGAGCTTCGCTGGTCGTCACCGGGGAGGGTTCCCTGGACCGGCAGACGTTGTCCGGCAAGGCCCCGGCCGGGGTCGCCCGGGCCGCGGCGGCGAAGGGCATCCCGTGCGTCGCGGTGTCCGGGCGTTGTCAACTGTCCTCTCTGGAGCTGGCTGAGGCGGGCATCTCGGCCGCGTACGCCCTGACCGATCTCGAGCCGGATCCGGCGCGGTGCATGGCCGAAGCGGCACCCCTGCTGCGCCGCCTCGCCCACCGCATCGCGGTCGACCACTTATGTCCATGAGGGGCACCCTCATGGACATAACAGCCATGAGGGTGCCCCTCATGGACTACTTCTCGCTGTCCAGGTGGTCCAGCATCGCGGCGGCGTAGCGGTCGCCCGCCGCGGCGCCGGACGGGACCGCGGCCTCGATCGCGGCCAGGTCGTCGGCCGTCAGCGCGACGTCGGCGGTGCCCAGGGATTCGGCGAGCCGGGCCCGCGTGCGGGCGCCCACCAGCGGGACGATGTCCTCGCCCTGCGCGGCGACCCACCCGATGGCGAGCTGCGCGGTGGTGACGCCCTTCCCGGCGGCGAGCTTGCCGAGGGCGTCGGTGAGCGCCAGGTTGCGGTCGAGGTTCTCGCCCTGGAACCGCGGGCTGTGGCCGCGGAAGTCGCCCGCGCTCAGCTCCCGCGACGGCGTCCAGTGCCCGCTGAGCAGGCCACGCGAAAGCACGCCGTACGCCGTGACGCCGATGCCCAGCTCGCGGGCGACCGGCAGGATGTCCGCCTCGATCCCGCGGGAGAGCAGCGAATACTCGATCTGCAGGTCGGAGATCGGGTGCACGGCGACCGCGCGGCGCAGGGTCTCCGCACCGACCTCGGACAGGCCGATGTGCCGGATGTACCCGGCCCGCACGAGTTCGGCCAGCGCGCCGACCTGGTCTTCGATCGGCACGGCGGGGTCGAGCCGGGCCGGGCGGTAGACGTCGACATGGTCGGTGCCGAGGCGCCGCAGGCTGTAGGCGAGGAACGTCTTGACGGCCTCCGGGCGGCTGTCGTTGCCGAGCCAGGAGCCGTCCGGGCCGCGCAGCGCGCCGAACTTGACGCTGATCACGGCCTTCTCGCGGTTACGGCCACGCAGTGCGTCGCGCAGCAGCAGTTCGTTGTGGCCCATGCCGTAGAAGTCACCGGTGTCGAGCAGGGTCACGCCGGCGTCGAGAGCGGCGTGGATCGTCGCGACCGACTCGGTCTCGTCGGCGGGGCCGTACAGGTCGGACATGCCCATCAGGCCGAGGCCGAGGGCGCTGACGGCCGGACCGGTCCGGCCGAGGGTGCGGGTGTGCATGGATTCTCCCTGTTTCCGTTGTTACCCGACCGAACGTATCACCGATACCGAACAAGTGCTACTCAGGATTTGTTATCATCGGAACCATGGCGACGAAGACGGCAGTGGACACCCGCGAGCGCATCCTCGAAGCGGCGGCCGCGCTACTGGTGGCAGAGGGGCGCGACGGTCTCTCGACCCGCGCGGTGAGCGCGGCGGCGGGCGTCCAGCCACCGGCGCTGTACCGGCTTTTCGGCGACAAGGACGGCCTGCTCGACGCGGTCGCGGCGTACGGGTTCGACGAGTACCTGACGAGCAAGCGAGCCCTCGGCTCGACCGGCGACGCGGTGGAGGACCTCCGCCGCGGCTGGGACCTGCACGTCGAGTTCGGGCTATCGCGCCCGGAGTTCTACGTGCTCATGTACGGCGACGCACGCCCAGGCCGCACGTCCCCGGCCGCTCGCGAGGCCGAGTCGATGCTGCGGAGCATCGTTTCGCGTGTCGCGGAGGCCGGCCGCCTACGAGTGAGCGTCGAGCGCGCGGCGCGCCTGGTGCACGCAACGGGCATGGGCGTGGTGCTGACACAGATCGCGACACCGGAGGCGGAGCGCGACCCGGAGCTGTCGGCAACGGCCCGCGAGACGGTGCTGAGCCGAATCCTCACCGGCACCGAGGAGTCGGCCGGATCCGACCTGCCGGAGCGCGCGATCGCGTTGCGCGCGGGTCTCGACGGCACGGCGGTCCTGAGCGAGGCCGAGCGCGTGCTGCTCAAAGAGTGGCTCGACCGCATCGCCGACGCCTGATCCGGACGCCCACGCCTCGCCAGGTGTCTTGAATGAGTCATTCAGGACACCTGAAGACCTGAATGACTCATTCAAGACGTCGAGGCGGGGCCTGGCGGGCGGGCTGGGCCGTCCGACCTAGAGCTGGATCGATCCAGCCCGATCGGACATTGCTTGTCACCACCCCAAGCCCCAATATGTTGCGGCGCACAACATATTAACGACAACGCCGTCGGAGGGTCCCGATGATCAGGTGGAAAGCAGTCCTGGCCTGCGCCGGAGCAGGAGTCCTGCTCGCCGGCGCACTACCGGGCACAGCACAGGCAACCGGCACGGCAACCGACTGCTGCGGCAGCGGAGCATCCTGGGCAACGGGCAACAAATCCGCCCTCGGAACCTCGACGACAACGACCAGCCCCGTGTGGTTCACCGTCGCCGACGGCGTCACATCGGAGGTCTTCTACCCCCGCGCCGACGTCCCGAACATGCAGGACATGCAGTTCGTCGTCACCGACGGCACCAGCTTCGTGGACCTGGAACGCGACGCCACCAACCACGTCGTGACCATGCCCGACGAGAAGGCCCTGCAGTACACCGTCACCAACACGGCCAAAAGCGGGAAGTACCGCATCACGACGGACTACGTCACCGACCCGGCCCGCGCGACGCTCGTCCGCAACACCCGCTTCCAGTCCCTCGACGGCGGCAGCTACCGCCTCTACCTCCTGGCCAACCCGTCCATGGCCGGCGGCGGCGCCAACGACAACGCCTGGTGGGACGGCAGCGGCCTCCTCTCCAGCGGCACCGAGACGCTGTTCGGCGGCGCGGCCACCACGGTCGTCTCCGCGCTGCGCGTCTCGACCGGCTTCACCGCACACGACAACGGCTACAGTGGCGCGGCCAGCGACTGCCTGGTGGACCTGCGCGCCGACAAGAACCTGAACAACCAGTTCGACAACATCTCCGGCACCGGCAACGTCGTCCAGTGTGGACAGATCCCGGTCGGCACGGACACGACGTTCACCGTCGCGCTCGGCTACGGCGGCACCGCGGCCGCCGCCACTTCCGCCGCGAGCGGTTCGCTGAGCAGCGGCTTCTCCGCCGTGGCGACGTCCTACCGCGGCGGCTGGAACTCCTATGTGGGCGGCCTGAAACCCGCGCCCGCCAGCGTTTCCGGGGACACGCAACGGCGTCGCGCCTACTACGTCGCGGCGATGGCGCTCAAGACCGCCGAGGACAAGCAACACCCCGGCGCGAGCGTCGCGGGCCTGGCCACACCGTGGGGCAACTTCACCAACGGCGACCAGCTCAACGACGGCTACCACCGCGTCTGGGGCCGCGACCTCTACCAGCAGGCGACCGGCCTGCTGGCCGCCGGGGACAGCGCGCAGGCCAAGCGGATGGCCCAGTTCCTGTGGAACTCCCAGTGGATCGGCAGCCCGACCGCGGGCGACGGCATGACGTACCCGGCGGGGTCCTTCCCGCGCTACAGCCCGGTTTCCGGCGTCGCGGGCGCCAGCGCCCAGCAGCTCGGCTGCTGCGAACAGCTCGACCAGGACGCCGACGCGATCCTGCTGGCCTGGTTGACCGGCCTCACCGACGCTTCGACGTACGCCAAGGTCAAGACGACAGCGAACCACATCGTCGCGACCGGCCCGGACACCACCGAGCGGTGGGAGGAGCAGTACGGCAAGTCGCCGTCGTCGGTGGCGGCCGAGATCGCCGGGCTGATCGCCGCGGGTGCCCTCGCCCGGGCCAACGGCGACACCGCGAGCGCGACGTCGTGGGAGTCCACAGCGGACTCGTGGCGCAACTCCCTGGCCGGCTGGACCGTGACGACGTCCGGCTACTGGGGCGGCCACACCTACTACGAACGGCTCGACCGCGCCGGGAACCCCAACGACGGCGCGACGATCTGCTTCGACGAAGGCTGCTTCTACGAACACGACGTGACGGACTTCGGGTTCCTCGACCTGGTGCGGCTCGGCATCCGCCCGGCCGGCGACACGACGATCGCGAACTCGGTCGCGCCGACCGCGGCGGCGTCCGACGGCAACGCGGCGATGCAGGTGACGCTGCCGAACGGCGACGTCTACTTCCACCGCTACCCGCACGACAACTACGGCGAAAGCACCTCGACCTGCAACGGCTGGCCCGCGGGCGGCAGCCAGCGGTTCGGGCGGCTCTGGCCGGTGCTGTCGGGGGAGCGCGGTCAGTACGAGCTCGCCAACGGCCGCTCGGCGGCGGTGTACCTGAAGTCCATGGCGGACTCGGCCAACGACGGGTACTTCGTGCCCGAGCAGGTCTGGGACCGCGGCGACGTCGGCTGCTTCGGCCTGGGCCGCCCGACCGGCAGCGCGGGTCCGCTGATGTGGGCCGAGGGCCAGTACCTGCGGCTCGCGCAGAGCATGGACGCGGGCCACAACCTCGACACGCCGTCGATCGTGAAGTCCCGCTACGGCACCTGAGCGGCCAGGGTGCGGGCCCGGGTCAGCAGCTTCTCGACCCGGGCCCGCAGCTCCGGGGTCCCACGGCCGAGGTCCGGCAGCAGGTTCGCGTAGTCGGACACGAGACTCCGGTAGCCGCGGGCGAACTTGCTCGTGCCGGTCTGGCGGGCGTAGCGCTTGTCCAGGTCGATGATCTGCTGGGCCAGCACGGCCGCGGCCGCCGCCAGCTCGGTCCGTTCGTCCGCTTCCGCGTCCCGGCGTTCCCGCCGCGCCAGCGACGTCCGGGTGGCCCGGCGCGTGACCAGGTAGAGCGCCGGCGAACCCAGGAGCACCGCGCCGACCGCTGCCGCGGCGATCAGGTACCGCGGCAGCGACGGGCTGACCGTGCGGCCGCCGTCGGGAATCGCCCCGGAGTGCACCAGCAGGTCGTAGTTGACGACCATCACCTTCAGCGCGTCCACCGGGCGGTCGGCGAAGGCGTCGATGCCGTTGCCGATCATCGACTCCGCGACGAACGCCTTGCCGAAGTTCTCGTCGTCGCTCCCGGGCAGACGTGAGCAGCCGTACTTCTTGAAGTCGTCACCGTCGCGGCTCAGCATCACGGCGAGGGTGCCGTCGACGGCACCGCCCAGGCTGTCGCACGCGTCGCTGAGGTCCGCGCCCGGCTCGAGGAATCCGACCACCAGCCGCCGGTTGCCGATCACGCGTTCCGCGGCCGGCTCGTCGAGCGTGACCCCGGGTGCGGCGTACACCGACGCCGACCGGAGCTGCCGGGCGACCGCGCCGTCGAACACACCCGCCGACCACACCGCCCAGCCCGCCAGCGCGAGGCAGCCGAGCACCGCGATCCCGAACGCGGAGCGGAAGAACCGTTTCACGCGAGCCTCCCCTGCAGGAACTCGGCCGGCCGGTACTCCGGGCGGCCCAGCAGTCCGGCGGTGGTGTCCAAATCGGACTCGGCCGCGTCGAGCAGGCCGTGGACGTGCTTGTCCGGCAGCTTCCCGGTGAACGCCTCCCGGGCTGCCGTCAGTTGCGTGATCCCGCGGGTCAGGGCCGCGGCCGACGCGCCGTCGGTCAGTCCCGAGATCTCGACGGCGAGCGCGGTCAGCCCGGCCAGGCGCGCCGGCACGCCCGTCCCCGTGGCCCGGCCCGGGCGCCCCACCCGGCGGGCCGAGAGCACGAGGAACCCGACCGCGCAGGCGGCGAACAGCCACGGCAGCGCGGGCAGCGCGACCCGGAGCGGGTCGAACGGGGTGTAGGGCAGCGGACGGTCGAACAGCCCGGCGTAGCGGATGGCCGTGACCCGGTTGAGCCACGCGCCCAGCACGTTGCGCTGCGGGTAGGCGTACGTGCTGAGCCGGTCCGCGAACTGGCCGTAGAAGCTCGCCGTCGCGATGTCCGCGAACGCGGCGGCCGACGGCCCGTCGTACTCCACCCACTGGCCGTACATCGCGACGATCGGACGGCCGGGGAACTCCTTCGCCAGCGCCGGTCCGAAGTGGACCAGCGGCTGACCGGCCGGCTGCTGTGGCAGCGCCACGTACAACGGCTGGGCGCCGGGGAACGCGGCCGTCGTCGCCGGCGCGTCCTTGAGCGTCGCGCCCGGGGCGATGAACCGGCCGGTGCCGCGCAGCTGGGCGGTGACCTCGGCCAGTTCGGCGGCGGTCGGGTCGCGCCGGGCGAGGGCCGGTTGGTCCGGGGCGTCGGGCTGGTGGTTGAGGTGGGCGACCAGGGTGGTCAGCGACTCCGTGACGTCGCCGGTGGCGAACTGGCGAACCCACTCGGACGCGCGGTCGGCCGAGGCCTGCAGGGCGCCGCCGGTGACCTCGGTGCCGATCACCTGAACGGTCGCGTCCTCGACGTCCTTCACCCGGGCGCGGGCGTCCTTCGGCAGTCCGGGCGGGGCCACCAGGATGCGGGCCCCGGCGCTCCCGGCCGCCGCCTGGACGGCTTTCTCGTCCCAGGTCGCGATCGCGCCCGGCAGCCGCACGACCGGGGCGGCCTTGACCATCGCCGTCAGCTGCTCGGCCGGCGGGACGGTCGCGCCGCTCAGCTCGCCGGCCGAACCCTCCGGGATGGGATCGCCGTTCGCGGGCGCCTGGCCGTAGCTGACGCTGGTGCTTTGCTGCTGCACGAGGAGGAACGTCACGAGCACGGCGCCGGCGGCCGCGAGCAGGATCCAGCGAAGGCGGTCAGCCACGAGCCGCCGCCTGCCAGAGCACGTCGGCCCGCCGCGCGTGGTCTTCGGCGGTCTGCGCCGCTCGCGCGCCGCCGTGCGCGGCCGCGATCGTCTCGGCACGCGAGAGCAGCTGCTCGGCCGCGGGCAGGGGAGCGGACGCCGCGTCCCGGCTGACGGCGGCGCTGTCGATCGCCGCCCGCGCGGCCGACCAGGCGGTCCGCCGGCGCAGGTCCCGGTCCCGCCACCACGGCCACGCGACCACCCCGGCCCCGGCGGCGGCGATCACCACCGCGCCGAGCACCCACACAAGCCACGTCATCCGGCCACCTTCGCACTTCGATCTTCGGCGAGGACGTCATTCTGACTGCCGAAGCCCGGCGATGTGACAACGTTGCCGCATTGTGTCCCAGTCGAACACCGGACCAAGTGGACAGTCCGGGGCGGGCCCGGCACGCCCCCTCGGTGTGCCGGACCCGGCTCGTCACCGGACCAAGTGGACCGTCCTCGCGGCGGGGACGAACGTCGCCGTCTGGCCGCGGGTGAGGGCGACCTTGTCGGCTTCGAGGCCGTCGCCGAACGCGACCAGCCGGTCGGACTCGACCTCGACCGTCAGCGGCGCCGACGTCAGATCCCCTTCGGTGCACGTGGTCCCGGTCGTCGGCGACGGCCACGCCTCGCGCACGAACCAGACCAGCCGGGCCTCGCCGGGCGCGGGCAGCCGGATCCCGCTCCCGCGTTCCCGCCACACCGAGCCGCACCAGCCGGTCGCGCCGGTGCCCGTCCCGACCAGGATTCCCGACGACGCCTGACGCTCCGCCGGCCCGCCACCGACCCCCAGCCGGTAGCGGGCCGTCTGGTGCCCGGCGTGGCCCAGGTAGATCTCGTTGAGCGCGAGCAGCCGCTGGCCGTCGTCCGCGGTGAGCTCGGCCATCGTGCGGTGCTCGACGTCGCCGGTGGACCGCACGAGGTCCGCGACGGCGGCCGGCGGGTGGCGAACCAGGACCCCGGGCGCGCCGGGCGTCACGCCGATCACCGGCTGGCCGTCGAGGTACTTCGCGACGTTGGCGATCAGCCCGTCCTGGCCGACGACCACGACGACGTCCTCCGGGGTGAACAGGAACCGGTCGAGGTCGGCTCGTTCGACCTCGCCGCGGCGCCAGTCGAGCGGGATCGCCGCCGAAGCCGCGGTGAGTGCCGCGCGCACGGCGGTGTCCGCCTCGGTCACCTCGGCCAGGTCACGGCCGCGCGTGCGCAGGAAGAACTCCGCCTGGCCGCGCGTGCCGTGCCGGGCGAGCAGCTCGTCCAGTTCGGTGCGCCGGTGCACCAGCACGACGCGCGGGGCGAGGCTCACGACCGCACGCCCAGCTTCGTCAGCAACGGCGTGAGCAGATCCGGCGTCAGCACCAGGGTGTCGATCTCCGGCAGGTTGCCGGCCAGTTCCTTCAACGCCAGCCCGGTGAGCACGCCCTCGGGCAGGTCGCGGTACGCCGCCAGCCGGGCGGCTTCACCCGCCGCCTCCGCCTCGCCGAGTGCCCGCTTGCCTTCGGCTTCCACGAGCGTCAGGCGTTCCTTGCGCGACGCCTGCGCCTCGGTCTCGATCCGGTTCGCCGCGGCAGCTTCCTCGGCCTGGCGCCGGGTGTTCGCCCCGCGCTGGGTGACCAGCTGCTCTTCGCGGCGGGCCAGCTCGATCTGGCTCTGCAGCTCGTTTTCGCCGATCGCGCGTTCGCGTTCGACGGCCAGCGCGCGGCGTTCGAAGGTCGCCCGGTCGGCCTCCTGCTGCACCTTCTCCCGCGCGGTCGTCTGCAGCGCCTTCTCGACCTCCGGCTCGGCCCGGATGGCGACGACGCGGACGTCGACGACGGCCGAGCCGGTCTGCGCGAGCCGGGTGTCCTCCTCGGCGAGCCCGGCGCGGATCCGATCGCGGACCGCCCGGACGCCGTCGGCCAGCGCGGTCTCCAGGGGCGTGCGGGTCAGCACCTCGACGGCGTACTGCTGGACGTTCTCCGTCAGCAGGCCGCTGATCTGGGCGAGGGGATCGCTTCTCCAGCGCCCGGTGTCCGGGTCGATGGAGAAGTCGATCCGCTGCGCGGCCAGCGCCGGGTCCTCGATCCGGAACGTCAGCGCGAGCTGCACGGTGACGTCCTGGAAGTCGGCCGTGCGGGCGTGGAACAGCAGCGGCAGCTCGCGGTCGTCGACCGGGACCTCGGAGACGACCGCGGTCAGCGGCCGGTACCAGAACGACAGCCCGACGCCGTCGTGCGCGAGCTTGCCGCGGCGGTAGTGGCGGATGTGCACGGTGGGTGCGCCGCGCAGGTGCCGGAACCCGAAGCGGCGGTCGATGTCGGCCATGAGCCCTCCTCTTATCGTCGAGGTGACGATATGCGGACGCGGCCCTAATCGTCAAGATGACGATTAGCGGGTAGGGTGGTGGCATGGGTCACCCGCCGTTCGCCGTCACCGTCGACCTCGTCGTGCTCACCCTGACCGGGGACGAGCTGTGTGCCCTGGTCGTGCGCCGGGGCGTCGAGCCGTACCGGGGGGAGTGGGCGCTGCCCGGCGGGTTCGTCCGGAAGGACGAGGACCTCTCGGACGCGGCGCGCCGTGAGCTGGCGGAGGAGACCGGGCTGGCGCCGGGGACCGTCCACATCGAACAGCTCGCCGGCTACGGCGCGCCCGATCGGGACCCGCGGATGCGGGTGGTGACGGTCGCGTACCTGGCGCTGGCGCCGGACCTGCCGACGCCGAGCGCGGGCACGGACGCGGCGGAAGCCCGCTGGACCCCGGTGCGGTCGCTGGGCGGCGAGCACCTGGCGTTCGACCACGACCGGATCCTCGCCGACGGCCTCGAGCGGGCGCGCGCGAAACTCGAGTATTCCCCGCTGGCGACGGCGTTCTGCGCCCCGGAGTTCACCGTCGCGGAGCTGCGGCGGGTGTACGAGCTGGTCTGGGACACGCGGCTCGACCCGCGCAACTTCCACCGCAAGGTGACCGGCGCGGAGGGGCTGCTGGAGCCGACCGGCCGCACGACCACCCGCGACGGCGGCCGCCCGGCCCAGCTGTACCGGCGCGGGAAGGCCGAACTGCTCTACCCGCCGATGCTTCGGACCTGATCCGCGCCAGGCCGACCGCCGAGGGGGACTGCGGAAGCCGCCGACCGCATTGGTGCGCGGCCACGCACTGACCGATCCCGGTCCGCTGCCACTCGACCAGGCCCCGGGCGGTTCCTCCCCGGCCGAGCCGATCCTCCCTATGCCGCTCGGGCGGGCACCAGCCGTCGCGCGGCCGTGACCAGCGGGAGCAACCGCGTGCCGAAGTTGCGCACCGCGAGGCCGCCGCGCGTGGCCGGGATCAGCAGGGCCGCCGCCGTGGAAACGTTGCGCTGCTTGGGTTCCACGAGCTTCCGGTGCGCGCTCTCGTACCGGCGGAACGCCGACGCCGCGTCACCCGGTGTGCGGCCCAGCTCCTCGGCCAGGGTGTACGCGCCCGCCATCGCCAGCGTCGAGCCGTCGCCGAACAGGGACACGCACGACGCCGCGTCCCCGGCCAGCGCGATCCGCCCCGACGCCCAGCCGTCCATCCGCACCCGGCTCACCGAGTCCAGGTACAGGTCGTCGGCCTCGCGAACGCGCTCCAGCAGCTCCGGCACGCGCCAGCCCGCGCCGTCGTACGCCTGGGCCAGCATTCGCTTGTGCAGTGCCGAATCCCGGTGGTCGAACCCCGCCACGGCGTCGCCGCGGAACATGAACGCCGCGATCCCGTTGCCGCGCGCCGGGTGCACCGCGACCGCCCGGCCGGGCGAGTTGTACATCACCAGCTCCGTGCGGTCGGCCGGCGGCTCGGCCAACGGCAGCGTCGCGATGTAGACGCCCATGTGCTCGACGAACGCGTGCTCCGGACCGAACGCCAGCCGCCGCACGGCCGAGTGCAGCCCGTCCGCGCCGATGACCAGGTCGAACCGCCGCGGAGCGCCTCGCTCGAACGTGACGTCGACGCCGCTCGCGTCCTGGTCGAGCCCGGTGATCGAGTCGTGGAAGACGAACTCGGTGTCTTCGCGGGCGGCGTCGTGCAGGATCGCGGCGAGGTCGGTGCGCGGCAGCTCGATGCCGCCGTCGCCGCCCATCGCGACCCGGCCGGTCCGCCGCCCCGCGTCGTCGACGAACTTCAGCGACGTCACGGCGGTGCCCGCTTCGCGCAGCTTGGCGGTGATGCCCATCCGGTCCGCGACGGCCGCGGCCGGTCCGCGGACGTCCACCGGGCTGCCGCTCGAGCGCAGCCCGGCGGCGCGCTCGACCACGGTCGGCCGGAAGCCCGCGCGGGCCAGCCAGTACGCCAGCGTCGGCCCGGCGACGCCCGCGCCGGAGATCAGTACGGTCTGCTCGGTCATGGTGATACCCCATCAAGGTCCTGACCATCGGTCAGTACCGACCGTACGCTCCTGTCCAACGGTCAGGCAAGGCGGCTAGGCTCGGGTGATGACCGACGACACCCGCGCCCGGATCCTGCGCGCCGCGCTCGAGGAGTTCTCCGAGCGCGGCTTCCACGCGACGTCGGTCCGGGAGCTGGCCGAACGCGTCGGGGTCACCAAGACCGCGGTGCTCTACCACTTCCCAGGCAAGGCCGACATCGTAACGGCGCTGGCCGAACCGCTCCTGGACGACCTCGAAGCGACCATGACGAAGGCCGCCGACGCCGCCGACCCGCGCGCGGCGGCGATCGAAGGCCTCCTCGACGTGTGGCTCGATCACCGCTACCTGCTGCGGATGAACCTGCGCGACCTCGGGCTGACCGCGTCGAAGGTGGTGTTCGACCGCTTCCGCGACGGCATGCTCCAAGCGAACCACCTGGTGGCGGGCCCGGACGCGGACCTGGCCGGCCGGGTCCGCGCGGCGCAGGCGATCGCGATGCTCAGCGACCCGGTGGTGCTGTTCGCCGACGCCCCGGTGGACGAGCTCCGCGCGGCGATCCTCGACGGCGTCGACCGGCTGTTCGCCGCGCCGGAACCCGAGGTCAGGCCGCGTGCTCGCCGGGGCCGTCCGACGGTGATGAGCCAGGAGACGATCGAGGCGGCCCGGCGTCTCCAAGACGCCGGCCACGCCCCGGCCGACATCGCGACCGCGCTGGGGGTCTCCCGCGCCACGATCTACCGGCACCTACCCGGCGTCGAATAATGAGACGTACTAATGAGACTTATTGAGACTCGACCTCGATGGCCGGCAACGCCGCGAGCTGGGCGGAAGTCAGCTTCGAAGCCGCCTCGAACACCTTCCCCTGGTGCTCCTTGATGCGCTCGTCCACCAGGCGGCTCAACTCGAAGGCCAGCCGCCCGGTCTGCCGGACCGTGACGTCGTCCACCAGCGGCCGGACCGCGGACGTGATGACGACCCCCGAGGCCTCGCCGGCCGGGGATTGTGAGACGCCCACCGAGTACGTCTCGCGCGGGTTGACCGGCCCGTCGATCGAGAAGTCGCGGATCCGGCCGAGCAGCGCGTGCCACTCGGCGACCTCACCCGGCACCTCGGTGGCTTTGACGTCTTCCACCGTCAGGCCCATGCCCCGGTCGCCGGTGCGGAAACACCGGGCGTACGAGTTGAGCGCCGACACCCACAACGCCTCGACGAGCACGGCGTCCACCCGCGGGTGGGCCAGCTCCGTGACCAGTCGTTCGCAGCACTTGAGGGTGAACTGGAGGTCGTCGAAGATCGCGACGAGGTCGGCCAAGCCCAGCGCGCCGGGCGTGGTCAGCTGCCGGGCACTCGTCGGGGTCGTCGTGGAGGGGGTCATCCGGGGACGCTCCTGTCCTGCGGCCGTCTGGACCCTCAACGACACCGCATCCTGGAGCGTCCCGGGGTCTCAATTTGCGACACCACCCGCCATGGGCCGCAGCGACAGGGTGAACGACGTCTTCTGCGGCACGAGCCGGTAGCGCGGCAGCACCCCGGGCCCGCACGCAGCCGTCCCGAGGCCGTGCTGCGCCACGTCCAGTGTCAGGTGCACCAGCGCGCCGGACTCCAGCTCGTCCGTGTGCCGCGCCGCCTCCAACGCCGCTGCCGTCCAGCGGCGGGCCGTGAAGTCGAACGTCGGTTCGCCGTCGACGCGGATGCCCGCGCCGGACGGGGTCGTGAAACTCGCCCAGCGCGCGTCGATCCGGTTGCCGTTCTCCTGCGGGAAGACGTACGGCGTCTGCAGGCCGTCGACGCTGCTCGAAAACCGCCCGATCCGCACGGCCTGGCGGCTGTCCGGGTACGCCTCGCCCGGGCCGCCGCCGAACCACTCCGCCGAGCCGAACGTGCCCGGGACCGCCATCGCCAGGCCGAGCCGGGGGAGCGTGCCGGGGAACTCGCCGTCGGGGGTGACGTCCACGCGCAGCCGCAGGCCGCCCTCGAAGGCCGTCCACGTGTAGTCCGCGAACAGGCCGAACGGCTGCGCCGGCGGGGCGACGCGGGTGCGCACCACGAGCTCGTCCCCGTCCGCGTCGACGGTGATCACGCGGTGCTGCATCCGGTGCAGTCCCGCCTCGAGCCACTGCGAAGCCTCGGACGGCCCGGGCGACGAGCCGCGGTCGTTGTCGGTGGTCGCGCGCCAGACGTCGAGCCGCGGCCCCCGCACCGGGTGCCCGCCGAGTGCCGTCAGGGTGCCGGTCGCGGCGTCGAACTCGCCGGCCCCGAGGATCAGCTGCCCGGACGTGCGGAACACCGGCCCGCGCGTCGGCGGCGAGGGCCGGGTGGGCGCCGGAGACACCGGCAGCTGTCCCCAGCCGACGACGTGCCCGGCGGGCGCCCACGCGGTCGGGGAGCTCAGCGACGCCGAGACAGTCAGGAACGACTCACCGTTGGTGGCCGGTAGTGAAGGCAGCGCAACCGAAACACTCTGTCCGGAATGGACCGGTGGGGCGTCGAGGACACCGTCCGCGACGGCGATTCCCTCGTCCTCGAGCACCCAGGCGAACCTCAAGTGCCCGGTGTCGACGAAGTCGTAGTGGTTCTCGATCCGGACACCGGAGGGGTCCGAGGAGATCCGGACCGGCTCGATGATCTTCGCGAACTCCGTCAGCCCCGGCGACGGCGTCCGGTCCGGGAAGAGCAGGCCGTCGATGACGAAGTTGCCGTCGTGAATGGACTCGCCGAAGTCGCCGCCGTAGGCGAAGTGGCCGGGAACGGCCAGGCCGTGGTCGATCCACTCCCACACGAACCCGCCCTGGCAGTTCGGGTACCGCTCGAACAGCTCGCGATACTCCAGCAGCCCGCCCGGCCCGGTGCCCATCGCGTGCGCGTACTCGCAGAGCACGAACGGCAGATCCCGGCGCCGCGCGTTGTCGTCCTCGCGGCGCCCGATCCGCTCGACCTCGCCAGGTGACGCGTACATACGACTGTGGACGTCCACATAGGAGCAGTCGTGGTCGCCCTCGTAGTGCACCGGCCGCGTCGGGTCGCGGTGGCGCACCCAGTCCGCCATCCGTGCCAGGTTGTCCCCGGTGTGGCTTTCGTTGCCCAGCGACCAGAGGATCACGCTGGGCCGGTTCTTGTCCCGCTCGACCGTGCGCCGCATCCGGTCCAGGTAGGCGTCCGTCCACATCGGCTCGGAGCTCGGGTTGCGGTCCCACCCGAGCGGGCCGAACCCGTGGGTCTCCAGGTCGCATTCGTCGACCACCCACAGGCCGTACTCGTCGCACAGCTCGAGGAACGCCGGGTCCGGCGGATAGTGGCTGGTCCGGACGGCGTTGACGTTGTGCCGCTTCATCAGCAGGACGTCGGCGAGCGCGGTCTCGCGCGAGACGACGCGCCCGGTGTGCGGGTCGTGCTCGTGCCGGTTCACCCCGCGCAGCAGCAGGCGCCGGCCGTTGACCTTGAGCTGCCCGTCCTCGATCGTCACCGTCCGGAAGCCGATCCGCACCGGCACCCGTTCGGCCACAGTGGACAGCGTCCCGTCGTACAAGCGCGGTGTCTCGGCGCTCCACGGCTCGACGGGCAGCTCCAGCGGCTCACCGGCCGGATGGCCCGCGATGCCCAGCGAAGGGATGTCCAGCACGACGTCCGCGCCGGTGTCGACCCGGATGGTGCCGAGCCCGGTCGTGTGGTCGTAGTCCGCGCGGACCCAGTAGTCGCCGATGCCGCCGGACGGCCGCGCCAGCAGCGTCACGGCCCGGAAGATCCCGGACAGCCACCACATGTCCTGGTCTTCGAGGTAGCTGCCCGCCGACCACTGGTGCACGCGGACGACGAGGACGTTGTCCCGCGGCTTCAGCAGCGGCCCGACCTCGAACTCGGACGGCAGGCGGCTGCCCTTCGTGACGCCGAGTTCGGTGCCGTTGAGCCAGATCCGGCCGCACGAGTCGATCCCGTCGAAGCGCAGGAGAGCGGACCCCGGCGGCCACGGATCGGGCAGGTCGAACCGCAGCCGGTGGTCGCCGGTCGGGTTCTCCGACGGCACGTGCGGCGGGTCGACGGGGAAGGGGTAGTGCACGTTCGTGTAGGCGGGCGCGCCGTGGCCGTGCAGCTGCCACAGCGACGGCACCGGCAGCTCGTCCCACGCCGAGTCGTCGAACCCGGGGTCGAAGACGTCCGGGGGAGCGGCCGCCAGGCCGGGCGAGAGCCGGAACCGCCACGTGCCGTTCAACGACAGCGATGGGGCGTCGGAGGTGAAGGCCGCGCGCGGGGGTACCGAACCGTGGCCGGGGCCCGGGTCTTCGACGTACGACATGGAGTCCTTTCAGCCCTTGAGGGCACCGGCGGCGATGTTGCGGACGAAATGGCGGGCCCCGAAGGCGAAGACGACGATCAGCGGCACGATCGCCACGAGCGTGCCCGCCATGACGACGCTGTAGTCCTTGACGTACAGGCCGTTGAGCTGCGAAAGCGCGACCTGGAGCGTCACGTGGCTCGAGTCGATCAGCACGACCAGCGGCCACAGGTAGTCGTTCCACGCGTTGACGAAGGTGAAGATGCCGAGGAACGCGAGTGCCGGGCGCAGCACCGGCAGGCCGACCGTCAGGTAGGTGCGGAAGAAGCCGCAGCCGTCGATCCGGGCGGCTTCCAGGAGCTCGTCCGGGATCGCGGTCTGCGCGTACTGCCGCATCCAGAAGATGCCGAACGCGTTGGCCGCGGCCGGCACGATCAGCGCCTTGAGGTCGCCGACCCAGCCGAGGTGCACCATGGTCGTGAACTGCGGGATCGCCGAGAGCTGCGTCGGCACGACGAACGTCGCCAGCACGGTGCCGAACAGCAGCGAGCTGCCGGGGAAGCGGTACTTGGCGAAGGTGAACGCGGCCAGCGAGTCGAAGAACAGCACCAGCAGCGTCGTCACGATCGCGACGAGCAGCGTGTTGAGCAGCGAGCCGAAGAAGTCGATCTTCGCGAACACCTGGCCGATGTTGTGGAAGAACTCGCCGCCGAACGTCCAGGTCGGCGGCGACGAGTAGATGTCCGCGGTCGTGTTGGACGCCATCACGACGAGCCAGTAGTAGGGGAAGAGGGTGATCAAGGCACCGATCGTCAACGCCGCGTAGGTGACGACCCGGCCGGCTCGTGTCGTGGTCATCGGCCCGCCTTCAGGAAGCCGGGGCGCTGGATCAGCCGCCAGTTGAGGATCGCGAACAGCGCCACGACGACGAAGATGCCCCACGCGATCGCGGCGCCGTAGCCGAAGTCGCTGTTCACGAAGGCGTTGTTGTAGAAGTAGAGGACCATGGTCATCCCGGCTTCGTCCGGGCCGCCGCGGTTGCCGAGCAGGATCTGCGACTCGGTGAAGATCTGCAGCCCGCTGATCGCCGACATCACGACGGAGAACAGCAGGACCGGGCGCAGCAGCGGGAGCGTGATGCGGAAGAACGTCCGCACCGGGCCGGCGCCGTCGACGCGCGCGGCTTCGTAGACGTCCGGCGGCAGCGCCTGGAGCCCGGCCAGGAAGATGATCGCGTTGTAGCCGACCCACCGCCAGACGATCATGATGGAGATCGCGCCCCGGATCGCCCACGGGTCGGTCAGCCACTGGACCGGATCGATGCCGACCAGGCCCAGGAGCCAGTTGAGGATGCCGAACTCGCTGCTGAAGATCGAGCCGAAGACCAGCGACATGGCCACGATCGAGGTGACGTTCGGCAGGAAGTAGGCGATCCGGAACGCGCCCTTGAACCGGATCGAGGAGTGCAGCCCGACGGCGATCAGCAGGGCCAGCGCGGTCATCGGGACGGTCGACATCACCCAGATGACCAGTGTGTTCCCGATCGAGTCCCAGAACACCGGGTCGGTGACGAGGAACTGGAAGTTGCCCAGGCCGACGAACTTCATCGGCCCGACGCCGTCCCAGCGCTGCAGCGCGAGGTAGAGCGAGTACAGCACGGGGTAGAGGCCGAAGACGGTGAAGAGCACGAAGAACGGCGAGATCGCGAGGTACTGCGGCAGGTACTTCAGCCGTCTGCGACGCGGGGGAGTCCTGACGCGGGTCGGTGCCTCGGGACGGGTGAGTGTCGCCATCAGAGCACCCCCTGCCGGGTCAGCAGCCGTTCGACGGTCCGGCGGGCGTCGTCCCAGGCCCGGCCGGGGTCCTTCCCGGCGAGTTCGACGTTGGTGAGCTCGTCGGTGAACGTGTCGCTGATCGCGATGTCCCACGGGCTGAAGTAGGCGGGCTTGACCTCGCGGGCCGTCTTCCCGAGCACGGCCATCGTGGCCTGGCCGCCGAAGAACGGCTCCGGCGCGAGCAGCCGCGGGTCGGCGAACGCCGCCGGGCTGGTCGGGAACAGGCCCGCTTCGAGGTAGGAGCGCGGCTGGTTCTCCGGCGAGAGCAGCCAGCGGACGACCTCGAACGCCCGCTCCGGCCGCGGGCAGTACTTCGTGATCGCCAGGAACGACCCGCCCTGGTTGCCGGCGCCGCCCGGAGCGCGGCAGACCCGCCACTTCCCGGCGGTGCCCGGCGCGGACTTCTTGAGCTCGCCGCCGATCCACGACGCATTGACGAAGCTCAGCTCCTTGCCGGAGTTCCAGGCGGCGTGCCGTTCGACCGAGCTGCCCGGGTCCTGCGAACCGGCGTAGCCCGCGGTCAAGCCGGACCGGAACGCGGTGAGCGCGCGGTCCCAGGCGCGGCGGACCTGCGGTGCGTCGCCGAGGTAGGTGTTGTCGCGGGTGAAGTACTTCTGCGGCTCCTGCGCCATCGAGTACGTGTAGACGGTCTTGGTGTCGGTGATCAGGTGCCGGCCGGGCAGCTTCTCCTGCAGGCGGCGGCCGAAGTCGAAGTAGGCGTCCCAGGTCGGCACGGCCGCGGCGACGTCGTCCGGTTCGCTGGGGAAGCCGGCCTGCGCGAACAGGTCGTGCCGGTAGTAGAGGGCGGCGGGGCCGATGTCGATCGGGAAGCCGAGCTGGAACCCGTCCGGGCTGGTCCCGGCCTGCCACTTCCAGGGCAGGTACTGGTCCTTGACCGCGTCCGCGCCCAGGGACCGCAGGTCGGTGAAGTGGGCGGTGTCGGCGAAGTAGGTGGCGATGTCGTCGCCGAGCATCGTGATGTCCGGCAGGTACGCCTCGCCGGCGAGTGCGGCCAGGAGCCGCTGCTTGAGCTGGCCGCTGACCTGGGACGGGTACAGCTCGCCGAACCGCCTCTGGGCGTCGGCGACGACCGAGTCGGCCAGGCCGCCGCTGGTGGACCAGAGCGTGAGCTTGCCGGGGTTGGCGGTGGTCGGGCTCGTGCAGGAAGCGGCGGTGCCGAGCGCCGCCACGCCCAGCCCCGCCGCGGTCAGGAAGCTACGTCGAGTCAGCGTCATCGAGGACCCTCCGGGCGCGTGCCCGTGAACGCTCCCGTGAACGTTCACGGATTGCCCGGAAGTGTGCGTGGCGGCGGACCGGGGTGTCAAGGGATCAGGCGGATTCGCGCAGGTGGAGCGCGGCGCGGACGATCAGCTCGGCGGGTTCGAGGGGCGCGGCCCCGGTCACGAGCCGCGCCGCCTGGTCGACGGCCAGCGCGCCCAGCGTGCGGGTGTCGATCGCGACGCTGGAGAGCTCCGGCTCGACCAGGGTGCCGAGCGCCAGCCCGTCGAAGCCGATCACGGCGAGGTCGCCGGGCACGCGCAGGCCGAACCGGCGGGCTTCCCGCAGGGCGCCGATGGCGATCACGTCGTTGAAGGCGAACACGGCGGTGACGTCGGGGTGCGCGGCGAGCAGGGTGGCCAGGGCCGCGCCCCCGCCGTCGACGGTCTGGGCGGCGCGCGCGATCCACCCGGGCGCGACGGCGATGCCCTGCTCGGCGGCGGCCCGGAGGAACCAGGTCTGCCGGATGCTGGGCTCGGGCCGCCGGTCGTGGTCGAGCATCCCGATCCGCCGGTGGCCGCGCCCGACGAGGTGGGCGACGGCCTCGCGGACGCCGTCCTCGCCGTCGATCGAGATGCCGCTGAACCGCGGAGTGCGGGGTTCGCGGCCGATCAGGACCACGGGGATGCCCGGGGTGAAGCGGTCGAGGTCCTCGTCGGACCGGCTGAAGTAGCCGACCACGGCGTCGACCTGGGTGCCGATGACGCGGAGGGTGGCGAGCTCCTGCTCGACGTCGTCGGCGGTGTCGTAGACGACGACGTGCCAGCCGCGCGCCCGCGCCGCCTGCAGCGCGCCGGAGGCGACCTCGGTGAAGAAGGGGTTGAGCAGGTCGGGCACGACGAGCCCGATGGTGGTGGTGTCCTGCCGGACGAGCCCGCGCGCGAACCGGCTCGGCCGGTAACCGAGCTCCCGCGCGGCATCGAGGACGCGCTGCTTGGTCGAGCCGTCGATCTCGGCCTTGTCGTTCAGCGCGCGCGACACGGTCTGCCGCGAGACCCCGGCCGACCGGGCGACGTCGTGGATCGTCACGCGCCGGGGTTCCGTGCTCGAGGACACCGCCCACCTCCCTGTCGGAGGTCGAGTATGCCCGCCCACGGCCGGGGCGCTACCCGAGCGGGTGCCTCAGAAGACCGACCAGCCGGTCAGCGTCGTGAAGCGGTCTAGTGCCGACACGCCCGCCACGGAGTTCCCCCGCGCGTCCAACCCCGGGCTCCACACGCACACCGCGCACCGGCCCGGGACCACCGCGACGATCCCGCCGCCGACGCCGCTCTTGCCCGGCAGGCCGACCCGGTAGGCGAACTCGCCCGCCGCGTCGTACGTGCCGCACGTCAGCATCACCGCGTTGATCCGCTTCGCCGCGCTCAGCTCCAGCAGGCGGGTGCCGTCGTTGCGGATGCCGTGGCGGGCCAGGAAGAGCGCCGAACGCGCGACGTCCGCGCAGCTCATCGCGATCGAGCACTGGCGGACGTACTGGTCGAGCACCGACGGCACCGGGTGGCGCATGTTGCCGTAGGACGCCATGAAGTACGCGAGCGCGCGGTTGCGGTCGGCGTGGCCCACTTCCGACGCGGCCACCTCCGGGTCGACGTCGATGTCCGGCCGGCCGCTCTCCTCGCGCAGGAACTTCAGCAGCGCCTCGACCGCGTCGCCGTACTGGGCCAGCTCGTCGGTCACCACCAGCGCGCCCGCGTTGATGAACGGGTTGCGCGGGATGCCGTCCTCGTGTTCCAGCTGCACCAGCGAGTTGAACGGGTCGCCGGACGGCTCGCGCCCGACGCGTGCCCACACGCCGTCGCCGCGGGAGAGCACCAGTGCCAGCGTGAACACTTTCGACATGCTCTGCACCGAGAACGGCCGCTGCCAGTCGCCGACGCCGTGCACCGCACCGTCCACTTCGGCCACTGCCATGCCGAACCGGTGCGGCTCGATCCGGGCCAGGGCGGGAATGTAGTCCGCGACGGCGCCGCGGCCGACCTCGGGCGCGACGTCGTCGGCGATCCGGTCCAGCAGCGCCGCGAGGTCCACGGCCGTAGCGTAGAAGCCGCGTTCGCCCGGGCGCACGGCGGCCCTGTCAAATCGAAACCGGCAGATACCAGCGAAATGCCACTGGTGATCTCCGGCACACCTTAAGTCTTCCTTAGCCCGCTTGGTGACCTGCCGCACACGCTTTAACGTCTGGCAACCGTGACTCCACCAACGCGCAGAGGCGTCGGCTTCCCGTGTCGGCGGCTAAGCCGCGCCACGGAGGGCCAGCCCGGCCCGATCCAGGATGTTCAATGCGCCAACCCGGTCCGCGTGGGCCGTGTAACCACATGCAGTGCATTCGAATCTCGACTGGCTGACGCGGTTCTCCCGTGCCACGTGCCCGCATCCTCCGGCGGAGGTCGGGCAGGTGCGAGAGGTGTTGCGCGCGTCCACGGCGACCATGCGACGACCGGCGCTCTCAGCCTTGTTCGCCAGGATCGTCAGGAACTGCGCCCAACCCGCATCCAGGATGCTGCGATTCAGGCCTGCTTTCGCCGCTGCGCCATTGGGCAAGAACTTCCCTTCGTTGTCCGGGTCGGGCCTGGCCCTCGGACAACGGGTCATACCCGCGATGTGCAATCTCTCGTGCGCGATGACGTCGTGTGCTCGCACCAGGGCGAGTGCGGACTTGTGGTGGTGGTCATTTCGCTGCCGACGGATCTTTTCATGCAGCTTGGCAACCCGGCGGACGGCCGCACGGTGCTTCCTTGTCCTCTGCGGTGTTCTTTTGGGGAACGCCGCCAGATGGCGTTGGGCGTCAGCCAGGTCTTTCGCGGTTCGGTTCCCCCAGCGCGGATTGACAACGTGTTCGCCGTCAGAGGTGGTGAGGAAACGCGCCACGCCGAGATCGATGCCAACCTGCCGGCCGGTGGCGGGGAGAGACTCAGCAGGCACGCCATCACATGTGAGGATGACGTACCAGCGAACTCCTTCCCGTTTGACGCTGATTGTCTTGACCCGACCCTTCACCGGTCGATGTCGGTGCGCCCGGATGTGTCCGACTCCGTGCAGGCGGAGCCGGGTGACCGTGTCGTGCGGAATGGAGTCCCAGCGACACCCGTCGCCATCCTTGGGGAATGCGACGGTGTCGAAGCGACCGACAGTCTTGAAGCGCGGGTAACCGGGCCGCTCTCCCGCCTTGAGGCGCCGGAAGAAAGCCTGCATAGCCTTGTCCAGCCGTCGCAGCGTGGCTTGCTGCGAAGAGAAAGACCATCGGCCTTGCCGCTCCGGGTCGAAATTCCGAATCTCCTTGAGCTGCGCAGACTGCTCGCCGTATCTGACAGTGGTCTTCGATGCGTGCCGGTAGGCATCGCGACGTTCCTGCAATGCGCCGTTGTAGAGGGAGCAGTGATCCCGAAGCATCTCCGACAAGGCTTGCGCCTGCTTGGCTGTGGGCCGCAGAAGAAACTTGTACGCACGTATCACGGGCGTACCTCCTCAGTCCATGGCCGCGGGCGCTCCATCGCCACGGGACACCACTCCCTGGCTACGATCTGACGGCAAATATACACACAGAGTAATTCGATCGAGAAAGGAGGTGGCGAGGGCGTTCGGTGCAAGGTTCGGGTGGTGGCTTCCGTCCCGATGCGATGGTTCACCAGTCCGCCGAAGCGCCGATCCACTCGCCGAAACCATGGATTCCTCGCTGCTCACCGAAAAAGGTGAAAGCTACTCAAAAGCACTGGGCAACCGCCAGGTGCAGATGATCGCCATCGGCGGCGCGATCGGCGTCGGGTTGTTCCTCGGCGCCGGCGGCAAGCTCCACCAGGTCGGCCCGTCGCTGGTCCTCTCCTACGCGATCTGCGGAGTGGCCGCCTACTTCGTGATGCGCGCGCTCGGCGAGCTCGTCCTGCACGAGCCGAACTCCGGCAGCTTCGTCACCTACGCGCGGAAGTTCATCGGCCCGTGGGCCGGCTTCGCCTCGGGGTGGATGTACTGGGTCAACTGGGCGATGACCGGGATCGCGGAGATCACCGCGGTCGCGATCTACGTCCACAAGTGGCTGCCGGATGTTCCCCAGTGGATCACCGCGCTGGTCGCCCTCGGCGTGCTGCTCGCGGTGAACCTGGTGAGCGTCAAGCTCTTCGGCGAGCTGGAGTTCTGGTTCTCGGTGGTCAAGGTGCTGGCCATCGTGGTCTTCCTGATCACCGCGCTCGGCCTGGTGTTCACCAGCGCCGACATCGGCGGCACGCCCGCCGGCGTGCACAACCTGACCGACCACAGTGGATTCTTCCCGGCGGGCATCGGCATCGCGCTGATGACGCTGCAGGCGGTCATCTTCGCCTACTCGGCCATCGAGGTCGTCGGCATCGCGGCCGGCGAGACGAAGGACGCCCGCAAGGTGCTGCCGAAGGCGATCAACGGCGTCGTGTGGCGGATCGGCGTGTTCTACGTCGGCTCGGTGCTGATGCTGGCGATGCTGCTGCCCTGGCCGTTCTACAACGGTGACGAGAGCCCGTTCGTGACGGTGTTCAGCCGGCTCGGCATCCCGGGCATCGGCGACGTGATGAACGCGGTCGTGCTGACCGCGGCGCTCTCCAGCGTCAACTCGGGCCTCTACTCGACGGGCCGGATCCTGCGCTCGCTGGCCGAGAAGGGCGAGGCGCCGTCGTTCGTCGGCCGGATGAGCAGCCGGCACGTGCCCTACGGCGGCATCCTGTTCACCTCGGTCGCCTACCTGCTCGGCGTGGTGCTGAACTACCTGGTGCCCAAGGACGCGTTCGACATCGCGATCGCGATCGCCTCGCTCGGCGTGATCACCACGTGGGCGACGCTCGTCTTCTGCCAGATGCGCCTGCGCCAGGCCGCGCTGCGCGGCGAACTGGAGCGGCCGTCGTACCGGATGCCGTGGGCGCCGTACTCGGGCTGGGCGACGCTGGCGTTCCTGGCGCTGGTGGTCGTGCTGATGGGCTTCTCGGACGGCGCCGAGAAGATCGCGTTCTATTCGATCCCGGTGCTGGTCGTGGTGCTGGCGGTGGGCTGGCGCGTGATCTCGAAACGGCGCGAAAGCATTCCGGCGGAGTAGCGCCGGGTGGAGCGGGCCTCCTCGGGAGACCCCGAGCTCCCGGGGAGGCCCTCGCTTCAGCGCAGGTAGTTGTAGACGCTGGCCCGCGAGATCCCGAGCAGGTCGGTCAGCGTCGGGACCGCGTTCTTCACCTCGAGGAACCCGCGCTCCCGCAACGTCCGCACCAGGTCCTTCTTGGCGGCGCCCGGCAGGCTGCGCGGGGTGTGGCCGCGCTCGGTCGCGTAGTCCTCGACCAACGCCCGGAGTTCATCAGCCGTGCGGGCGCGCAGGGACTCGGTCAGCGGGGCCGGCTCGTCGGCGCGGGCGAGGCGGGTCAACGCGCGGGCGGCGGAGCCGAGCAGGGAGACGTCCAGGTTGAGGCACAGCGCCGCGACGTACTCGCCGCCCGAATTGCGGAGGCCGATCGACGTGCTCTTCGCGGGCCGGCCGTCGGGGAAGCGGTTCGGGTAGTTCTGCAGCACGTCCGGGAACCCGGGATCGGCGATCCGGGCCAGGCCCAGCTCGGTCGCCGGGTCGCCGACGGCGCGTCCGGACAGCCCGCCCTCGATCGCGCGGACGGCGTGGGCCGGGTCGCGCAGGTCGTGCAGCACGACCTCGCACAGCCCGGGGAACATCCGGCCGATCGCTTGGGCGATCTTCTCGGCCTCGCGCAGCAGGAGCTCGTCCTCGGTCATCCGATCAGCTCCCGCAGCTTGTCGGGCGCCTTCAACCCGGAGCCGGTGAGGACGACGACGGTCGTCTCGCCCGGCCGGATCGCGCCGCGCTCCCGGAAGACGTCGATCGCCGCGGCGGCGGTCGCGCTGGTCGGCTCCGCGTAGAGGCCGAGCGACGCGAGCCGGCGGGCGGCCGCGGCGATGCCGTCTTCGGAGATGGCGGCCGTGTCGCCGCCCGACCGGCGGATCGCCGCGACGACCTCGGGCAGCCGGATCGGGTGCCGGATGGCGGTGCCCTCGGCGACCGTCGGCGCGAACTCCGGGGGCCGGCGGTCGTGGACGGCGGCGTCGATGGGGGAGCAGTTGCGCGGCTGGGCGACCAGCAGGCGCGGCCGGCGGGTGATCGACCCGGCGGCCAGGAGCTCGCCGAACCCCAGGTCGCAGCCCAGCACGATGCTCCCGGCGCCGGCCACGGTGACCACGGCGTCCGGCGCGCGGAAGCCGAGGTCCTCCCAGAGTTCGTAGGCCAGCGTCTTGGTGCCCTGCAGGAAGAAGGGGTGCCAGTTGTGGCTGGCGTAGGTCGTGCGGGACGAGCGGCGGACGGCCTCGGCGGCGGTGTCGTCGCGCGTGCCGGGCACGAGTTCGACCTCCGCGCCGTACGCGCGGGCCTGCAGGACCTTCGCCGGGGACGTCCCTTCGGGGGCCAGCACGGTCGCCGCGATGCCGGCGGCGGCGCTGTAGGCCGCGACCGACGAGCCGCCGTTGCCGGAGCTGTCCTCCAGCAGTTCCGTCACCCCGGCGCCGGCCAGTGCCGAGACCATGACGCTGGACCCGCGGTCCTTGAAGCTGCCGGTCGGGCTGAACCACTCGAGCTTGAACCGCACGTCGCCCTCGCCCCAGGGCCGCGGGACCAGCGGGGTGCAGCCCTCCCCGAGCGAGACCGGACGCAGGTCGCCGGGCAGGGCGGCGCGGTACCGCCAGAGCGACCGGACGCCGGTGTCGACGTCGCCGGGGGCGAGCCCGGCCAGCGGGGCGACGGTCAGGGGCGCGCCGTCGTCGCCGCGCCACCGCAGCGGGTCACCCGGGTAGCGCGTCCCCGACCGCTCGTCGGCGTACCAGTACTCCACGACCACCTCCACGACTGGACAGATGGTGCAAGTCTAGACGATGTGTCCAGGGTTACCGACTGGTACGCGAAACGCTTTCAGCTTCTTCTAAGGAAAATCTGTCACCGGAGAGTGGAAAATCCCTGACGAAGATCGCCGCGGGAGACGGGAGGTACCGATGGTGTCCGGCTGAATACCCCGAGTCGTCCTGGTCGCGACGCGTGTCGCGGTGAGCCGGGGCGTCCGGGACCCGGAGCCGCCGTGGGTGTTTGAGCACGCGGAACCCGGGCCGCGGAGGGGTCCATAGTGGACTCGCGTGATCCCGCCGGGGTAATCGTGCGAGTTCCGGGTACGACTTTCGGCTGTGGGTAAAACTGCCGGGGAAATAGCCGTCGGACAATAGGGAATTCTGACGTTTCCGCATCTCGGGCGATCGGGGAGTCGTGACCGGTTTTACCGTCACGGCGGTTTGTGATGCGTGGACGGCAATCATTCGGACCGCCGAACGTCGTGGTCCGGTGTGATCAGCCGCACTGCGCCCACCGGGTGAGATGGCTTGCCCCATCTGGGCGTGCGTGCCACGTGGGCCGCAGGTCCGGCCACTGTGGCCGGCCGTTGTCCACAGTACAACGGCAATCGGGCGACGCTTCCCGGCGCGCGGAACGTGACGGCGGCGTTAAATTCTTGCGTCTTCCGGCTGGTCGATCCCGAATTTTCTGAACCATCGCGACGAAATCGTGGTGGGTTGTTGACGGAACCCGTGGGAACCCGCTTAAGTACACCCCGTTACCAGTCACCCATTCGTGCGTAGCGGGAGAGCCCATGCGTGTCCGGAAAGCCGACTTGGTCGTCGCCGTGTCGCCGGTGCGGTGGCCGTCGGCGCGCGGGGTCGCGGCCGCCGTGCGCGGGGGCGGGCTCGGCGTGCTCGACCTCACCGGCGGAGCGGCCTCCGACGAACTCGCGCTGCTCGGCGAGTGGGGCGTTCCGGCTTACGGCGTCCGGTTGACCGGACCGGTCGCCGACCTGCCCGAAGCCGCGACGACCGTCCTGCTGACCGAGGACTCCCCGTGCACCGCGCCGGACTTCCCCGGCCGCCGGGTGCTGGCGGAGGTCACCAGCCGGGCGTCGGCCGCGCGGGCCGTCGCCGGCGGCGTCCACGGCCTGATCGCTCGCGGTCACGAGTGCGGCGGCCGGACGGGTGAGCTGAGCACGTTCGTGCTGCTCCAGGCCCTGCTCGCCGACGAAACCCTCGACGTCCCGGTGTGGGCCGCGGGCGGGATCGGCCCGCACACCGCGGCCGCCGCGATCGCGGGCGGCGCGGCCGGCGTGGTCGTCGACACCCAGCTCGCCCTGCTGCCGGAGGCCGAACTGCCGTCCGCGCTCACCCGCGCGCTCACCGGGTTGGACGGTTCCGAAACGACGGTCGTCGACGGCGTCCGCCGCCTCGCGCGGCACGGCTCCGAGCCGGTCGAAGCCGGCCAGGACGTCTTCCTCGCGACCCGCTTCCGCGACCGCTGGGGCACGGTGACCGAGGCCGTGCGTGGCCTGGCCGACGCCATCGGTGCCGCCCTGCGCACCGAAACCCCGGTGCTGGGGCCCGGCAGCGCGGGCAGCCGCGCGCTCGGCACGGCGCTGCCGATCGCGCAGGGACCGATGACCCGGGTCAGCGACCAGCCCGCGTTCGCCGCAGAGGTCGCCGCGGGCGGTGCGCTGCCGTTCATCGCGCTGGCCCTGTCCGGCCGCGAGCAGACCCGCGACGTGCTGGAACGGACCCGCGAAGCGGTCGGCGACGCGCCCTGGGGCGTCGGTGTCCTCGGGTTCGCCGCCGAGGACGTCAAGACCGCGCAGCTCGAGGTGATCCGCGAGCTGCGGCCGACGCACGCGATCATCGCCGGCGGCCGCCCCGCGCAGGCCGCGGCGCTCGAGGAGGTGGGCATCGCCACCTTCCTGCACGTGCCGTCGCCGGGACTGCTGAAGCAGTTCCTCGAAGCCGGCGCCCGCAAGTTCGTCTTCGAGGGCTCGGAATGCGGCGGCCACGTGGGGCCCCGCACCAGCTTCCCGTTGTGGGAAGCGCAGCTCGGCGTCGTCGCCGACTTCCTCGCGTCCACTCCGGACGCGGCCGCTGACCTGCAGTTGCTGTTCGCGGGCGGGATCCACGACGAGCGGTCGGCCGCGATGGTGGCCGCGCTCGCCGCACCGGTCGCCGCGCGCGGTGCCGCGATCGGCGTGCTGATGGGCACCGCCTACCTCTTCACACGCGAGGCGGTCGACGCCGGCGCCGTGCTCCCGCTGTTCCAGCGGAGCCTGCTCGGCGCCGAGCACACCGACCTCCTCGAAACCGCGCCGGGCCACGCCACCCGGTGCGTCCGCAGCCCGTTCACCGAGGAGTACGCGGCGATCAAGGCCGAGCTCGCCGAGCAGGGCGTGCCGAGCCGTGACGCCTGGGAGCAACTGGAGCAGCTGAACGTCGGGCGGCTTCGCCTGGCCAGCAAGGGAATCGAGCGCGTCGGCGCCGAACTGCGTGACGTCGCCGAGGACCGGCAGCTCGCCGAAGGCATGTTCATGGCGGGCGAGGTCGCCGTGCTGCGCTCGGCCGTCACCACGATCGCCGACCTGCACCACGCGGTGGGCGAAGGCGCGAACGCCGTCCTGCGCGAGCGGGCCGCAGCCTTCGGCCTCACGACACCGGAACCCCCGGCGCCCGAACCCCTCGAAATCGCGATCGTCGGCATGGCCTGCATGTTCCCGCAGGCACCCGACCTGGCCACGTTCTGGGCGAACGTCCTGGCCGGCGCCGACGCGGTCACCGAAGTCCCGCCGCAGCGCTGGGACACCGCTCTCTACTACGACCCCGAAGGCCAGGGCGAGAAGACGCCGTCGCACTGGGGCGGCTTCCTCCCCGAAATCGGCTTCGACCCGCTGAAGTACGGCATCCCGCCGTCGTCGCTGGCCAGCATCGAACCGGTGCAGCTGCTGGCGCTGGAGGCCGCGCACCGCGCACTCGTGGACGCCGGTTACGAAGACCGCGCGTTCGACCGGGCGCGGACGTCCGTCGTGTTCGGTGCCGAGGCGGGCAGCGACCTGTCGAACGCGATGAGCCTGCGGACCGTGCTGCCGTCCTATGTGGGCGAACTGCCGTCCGGACTGGACGAACGGCTGCCGCGGATCACCGAGGACTCCTTCCCGGGCGTGCTGGCCAACGTCATCGCCGGGCGGATCGCCAACCGGCTCGACCTGGGCGGCGCCAACTACACGGTCGACGCCGCCTGCGCGTCGTCGCTGACCGCGGTCGACGTCGCCTGCAAGGAGCTGACCGCCGGCACGAGCGACTTGGTGTTGTGCGGCGGCGCGGACCTGCACAACGGCATCAACGACTACCTGCTGTTCGCCTCGGCGCACGCGCTCTCGCCGACCGGGCGTTCGGCGACGTTCGACAGCGCGGCCGACGGCATCGCGCTCGGCGAGGGCGTCGCGTGCGTCGCGTTGAAGCGGCTCGCGGACGCCGAACGCGACGGCGACCGCGTCTACGCCGTGATCAAGGGCGTCGGGGCGGCTTCCGACGGCCGGGCGCTGGGGTTGACCGCGCCCCGGCCCGAGGGGCAGCACACCGCGCTGACCCGTGCCTACCGCAACGCCGGCGTGTCGCCCGCCCGCGTGGGGCTCGTCGAGGCGCACGGCACCGGGACCGTCGTCGGCGACCGGACCGAGCTGGGCACGCTGACGAAGGTGTTCACCGAGGCCGGCGCGGCGCCGGGTGGCTGCACGATCGGCTCGGTGAAGTCCCAGATCGGGCACACCAAGTGCGCCGCGGGCCTCGCCGGGCTGATCAAGACCGCCCTCGCCTTGCACACCGGCGTCAAACCGCCGACGCTGCACCTTTCGTCGCCGAACGCGGCGTGGGACGCGTCGACCAGTCCGTTCGTGTTCCAGACGGCCGCGCAGCCGTGGGCCGCGCCGGCCGCCGAGCGGATCGCCGGCGTCAGCGCGTTCGGCTTCGGGGGCACCAACTTCCACGTCGTGCTCGGCGCGCACGACGGCGTCCCGCCCGCGCAGACGGCGCAGGAGTGGCCGGCCGAGCTGTTCCTCTTCACCTCGGACGCGGCGGTCCGCGACCTGCTTGCGCTGGCCTCGGATGTCCCGGCGGGGCGGCAGCCATGGCGGCTGCGGGACCTCGCGCTGAGCGCTTCCCGACGGGCCGAAGCGGCCGGTGGGCGGGTCCGTCTCGCCGTCGTGGCGTCCACTGTGGACGAGCTGACCACGGTGCTGCGACAGGCACTCGCGGGGCAGGATTCTCCCGGCCTGTACCGGGCCGGAGAGGACGAGCCCGGCGACGTCGCGGTGCTGTTCCCGGGCCAGGGCAGCCAGCGGCCGGGCATGTTCGCCGAGCTGTTCGTCGCCTTCCCGGAACTGCAGCGGTACCTGCGCCTGGACCCGCCGACGGCCGACGTCGTGTTCGGCCCGGCGGCGTTCGGCGAGCGGGCGCGGCAGGAGCTGGCCGACCGCGTCACCGACACCCGCGTCGCCCAGCCCGCGCTCGGGCTCGCGGGGCTGGCCGCGTTCCGCCTGCTGTCCCGCGCGGGCGTGCGGCCGGCGATGCTCGGCGGCCACAGCTACGGCGAGCTGACCGCGCTGGCCGCGGCGGGCACCTTCACCCCCGATGCGCTGCTGCACGCCAGCCACGCCCGGGCGGCGGCGATCCTCGACGCCATCCCGGCCGGGGACCCGGGTGCGATGGCCGCGGTCGCGGCGTCGGCGGCCGACGTGGGTGCGGTCCTCACCTCGCCGGCGGTCGTGCTCGCCAACCACAACTCGCCGGAACAGACGGTGATCTCCGGCCCGACCGCCGACATCGAGGCCGCGGTCTTGCAGCTGCGCGCGGCGGGACTCGGCGCGAAGCGGATTTCGGTCGCGTGCGCGTTCCACAGTCCGCTGGTGGCCGCGGCGGGGGAGACGTTCGGGCATGCGCTCGGCGCGATCGGCGTCGTGCGGCCCGCCGTGCCGGTCTACGGGAACCGGACCGCGGGGCCGTACCCGGTTTCGCCGGAGGAGATCCGCGGCGAGCTGGCCGCCCAGGTGGGTTCGCCGGTCCGGTTCGTCGAACAGGTCGAGGCGATGTACGCGGCCGGGGCGCGGGTGTTCGTCGAAGCCGGGCCTGGCGCGGTGCTGGCCAGGCAGGTCGGCGCGATCCTCGGTGACCGGCCGCACCGGACGGTCGGGTTCGAGCAGCCGGGACGTCGTGGGCTGCCGGGCTTCCTCGGCGCGCTGGCGCAGCTGGCGGTGGCCGGGGTTCCGGTCGAGACGGGCTGGCTGTTCCGCGGCCGCGACGCCCTCGACGCGGCGACGGCCCCGCGGCCGAAGCGTCCCGGGTGGACGGTCGACGGTCACCTGCTGCGCACGGCGGACGGCACGATCCCGGCGGGCGCGCTCCAGCCGGCCTCGCGCGTTTCCCTCGGGGTGGCTTCGGCGCCTGAGGCCGCGACTTCGGAGGCGATGGTCGCGGACTTCCTGCGGACCGGCCGCGAGATGATCGCCGCCCAGCGTGACGTGTTGCTGGGCTTCCTCGGCAGTGAGACGCCGGTGGCTCGCTCGATCCCGGTGGTC
This sequence comes from Amycolatopsis ponsaeliensis, assembly GCF_030182635.1. Classification (NCBI taxonomy): domain Bacteria; kingdom Bacillati; phylum Actinomycetota; class Actinomycetes; order Pseudonocardiales; family Pseudonocardiaceae; genus Amycolatopsis; species Amycolatopsis ponsaeliensis. The sequence continues at coordinate 14,495 of NZ_JAPZLD010000065.1, read as the reverse complement.
GAGGCGGTTCCGGTGCCGGCCCTTCCGGCGGCTTCGGTGGTTCCGGCTGCGGTTCCGGTTCCGGCGGACCGGCCGGTGCTGGAGACGATCGTCGAGGTGATCGGGGAGCGGACCGGGTATCCGGTGGAGATGATCGAGCCGGATCTCGATCTGGAAGCCGATCTGAGCGTGGACTCGATCAAGCGGGCGGAGATCGCGGGCGAGCTGGCGTCCCGGCTCGGTCTGGCCGGCGGTGACGTCGAGGAGTTCGCGAAGGCCCGGACAGCCGCGGAGATCGCGGAGCTGATCGGCGAGCAGCGCCCCGATGCGGCGTTGGTTGCGATGGAAGCACCGAAGGCCGCCTCGGTGCTGGAGACCGTGGTCGAGGTGATCGGGACGCGGACGGGTTATCCGGTGGAGATGATCGAGCCGGATCTCGATCTGGAAGCCGACCTGAGCATCGACTCGATCAAGCGGGCCGAGATCGCGGGCGAGCTGACGGTTCGCCTGGGTGCGGGCGAGATCGAGGAACTCGCCAAGGCCCGCACGGCAGCCGGGATCGCCGAGCTGCTGGGCGCCGGAGCCGCCACGATCGGTGCCGCGGTGGACCTTCTCGGGGCGGAGCCGGTCGCCGGGAGCGGCTCCGGACTGCCGTCGACGACCGGCGGGCCCGCGCTGGAGCCGCAGCCGGTGATCGTCGCGCCGAAGCGCTATCTCATGACGGAGTTCGACCTCGCCCCGGCCACCGCGCCCGACATCGCCGGGCGCCGGTTCCTCGTCCTCGGCACCGGGTCGCGAGCCGAAGCCCTCCGCGCCGAACTGACCGCCCACGGCGCCGAAGCCGAAATCGGCGACGACGTCCGGCCCGGCTTCGACGGCTACCTCCACCTCCCCGAAGGCGACTCCGTCCTCCCCGCCGCCTTCTCCCAGTACCAAGCTGCCCTCGCCGAACGTCCGCGGTGGCTGCTCACCGCCGGACCCGCCGAAGGGCTGCGCGGCTTCTACCGCAGCGTCTCCCGCGAATACCCGGACACCCTCGCCCGGGTCGTCGAAGGAGCGCACGCCGCCGAGTTCGTCGCCGAACTGTCCGCTGTGGACCGCGAACCCGTCGTGCTCCGGGAAGGACAAGCGCGGCGCGGACTCCGGCCCGAAGCACACGACCTCGGCCTCCTCGGCGCCAGCGGCGCGGGCCCGGCCGGTGACGGCGCCGCCGAAGCGGCCGCGATCGGGCTGGACCGGGACTCCGTCGTCCTGCTCGTCGGCGGCGCCAAGGGCATCACCGCCCGGTTCGCCGGCACCCTCGCCGGTGCGACCCGCTGCCGCGTCGAACTCCTCGGCCGGACGCCCGTTCCCGCCGGCGAGGACGAGTACCCGCAGGCGAAGGACGCCAAGGAACTGCGCGGCGCGCTCATCGCGTCCGGCCTGAAGAGCCCCGCCGAGATCGAGAAGGCCGCCCGCCGGATCGAAGGCGAACGCGAAGTCCGGGACACTCTCCGGCAGCTCGAAGCCCTCGGCAGCCCGGTGCGCTACCAGTCCGTCGACATGCTCGACGCCGAAGCCGTGCACCGCGCGGTCAAGGAGATCCACGCCGAGTACGGCCGGCTCGACGGCATCGTCTACGCGGCCGGCGTGATCGAGGACAAGCTCGTCGCGGACAAGACGCCGGAGTCGTTCGCCCGCGTCTACGGCACCAAAGTGGACGGTGCCAGGACGCTCCTGGAAGCGACCGCCGACCTGCCTGACGAACCGAAGTTCGTGGTGCTGTTCGGCAGCATCGCCGCCACCCTCGGCAACCGCGGCCAGTCGGACTACGCCGCCGCCAACGACGCCCTCGAAACGCTCGGCCGGCGATGGCCCGCCGGGCGCGCGGTGACCGTCCACTGGGGACCGTGGGCGCCGACCGGCGACCACGACGGCATGGTGACCCCCGCGCTGATGCGCGACTACGCCCGCCGCGGCATCGAGCTGATCGATCCGGAGGAAGGCACCCTCGGCCTGCTGCGCGAGCTGGCCTGGGGCCGCCCGGACGTCTCCGCCGTCGTCCACACCGCCTCCGGGTGGTGACCGGGATGCGCGTGGCCATCGTCGGGATGTCGGTGCTGCTGCCCGGCGCCCCCGATCTCGCGGCGTACTGGCGCAACCTCTCGGGCGGCGTCGACGCGATCACCGAAGTGCCGCCGGAGAAGTGGGACGTCGTCCACTACGCGCCCGACGAGCAGCGCCGCGCCGACCGCGTCTACTGCCGGCGCGGCGGGTTCGTCGACGAACTGGCCGAAGTGGACGTCACCGGGTTCGGGATCATGCCGAACTCCGTGCCCGCCACCGAACCCGACCAGCTGATCGCGCTGCGGGTCGCGGCGCAGGCGCTCGCGGACGCGGGCGGCCCCGACCGCCTGCCCGCGGACCGGGCCAAGGTGGGCGTGGTGCTCGGGCGCGGCGGTTACCTGACGCCTGGGCTGGTCCGGCTCGACCAGCGCGTCCGGACCGCGAGCCAGCTCGTCCGCACCCTCGGCGAGCTGCTGCCCGACCTCGATCAGACCCGGCTCGACGCCGTCCGGCAGGCCTTCACCGACCAGCTCGGCCCGGAGGCACCGGAATCCGCGATCGGGCTCGTCCCCAACCTGGCCGCGTCGAGGCTGGCCAACCGGCTCGACCTGCGCGGACCGGCGTACACAGTGGACGCCGCGTGCGCGTCCTCGCTGATCGCCGTCGACCACGCCGTGCAGGAGCTCGCCACCGGCCGCTGCGACGTCGTCCTCGCCGGCGGCGTCCACCACTGCCACGACATCACGTTCTGGAGCGTGTTCACCCAGCTCGGCGCGCTGTCGCCGTCCGAGCGCATCCGGCCGTTCCACCGCGACGCCGACGGCGTCCTCATCGGCGAAGGCACCGGTGTCGTCGTGCTCAAGCGCCTGGCCGACGCCGAGCGGGACGGCGACCGCGTCTACGCCGTGATCACCGGCACCGGCGTCGCCTCCGACGGGCGGACCGCGAGCCTGGCCAACCCGGACTCCGGCGGTCAGGTCCGGGCGGTGCGCCAGGCGTGGGCGGCCGCGGGCCTGGACCCGGCCGCCCCGGATTCGATCGGGCTCCTCGAAGCGCACGGCACCGCGACCCCGGCCGGCGACACCGCCGAGCTCACGACCCTCGCGGAGGTCTTCGGCACCGCGGGTGCCGCGGTGCTCGGCTCGGTGAAATCGATGATCGGGCACACGATGCCCGCCGCCGGGATCGCCGGCCTGGTCAAGGCGGCGCTGGCCGTGCACCACGGCGTCCTGCTGCCCACCCTGCACTGCGACGACCCGCACCCCCTGCTCGAGAAGACCCGGTTCGCCACCTTGGACACGGCCCGGCCGTGGGACGCCGACGTGCGCCGCGCCGGGGTCAACGCGTTCGGGTTCGGCGGGATCAACGCCCACGTGGTGCTGGAACAAGCCCCCGGCCGCGCCACGCCGGTCGTCGTCCGCGAGCCCGAACGGATCCTGCGGCTCGCCGCGCGGTCGGTCGACGAACTGCGTGACCTGCTCGACCGCCCCGGAGCACGCGGGACCGGCACCGGGCCCGTCCGGCTCGGCATCGTCGACCCGACGGAGAAGCGGCTGGCCCTGGCCCGCAAGGCGGTCGCCCGCGGCCGGGCCTGGCGCGGCCGCAACGACGTCTGGTTCGCCGACCGCCCGCTGCTCGGAGCGGGCGGCGGCAAGCTGGCCTTCCTGTTCCCCGGCCTGGAATCCGAGCTGGCGCTCAACTGCGGTGACGTCGCCCGCCACTTCGGGCTGCCGTGGGACCACGACGACATCGAGGTCGGCGACGTCGGCCGCCAGGGCACCGCGGTGTTCGAACTCGGTCGTCTGCTGAACTCCGCGCTAGATCGGATGGGCGTCATCCCGGACGCCGTCGCCGGCCACAGCCTGGGGGAGTGGACGGCGATGGCCGTCGCCGGCATCCACGCCGAAACCGAGGTCGACGCGTTCCTCGCCGGGTTCGACCCGGACGCGCTCGTGGTCCCCGGCCTGGCCTTCGCGGCGATCGGCGCGCCCGCGCCCCGCGTGCTCGAAGAGCTGGCCGGCCGCGACGACGTCGTGCTCTCCCACGACAACTCGCCCAACCAGGCCATGATCTGCGGCCCGGCGGCGGCGGTCGACACGCTCGTGACGCGGTTCCGGGACGCCGGGATCGTGGCCCAGGTGCTGCCGTTCCGGTCCGGGTTCCACACGCCGATGCTGCGGCCGTACCTCAACCCGATCCGGGCGGCGGCCGCGGGCTTCACGCTGCACCCGCCGACGCTGCCGATCTGGTCGGCGACCACCGTGGCGCAGTACCCGGAGGCCGAGGCGGACGTCCGAGACCTGTTCGTGCGGCACCTGCTGGAACCGGTCCGCTTCCGGCCGCTCGTGCGCGCGATGCACGCGGCCGGCGTCCGCGCGTTCGTGCAGGTCGGTGCCGGGCAGCTCGGCTCGCTGGTCGGTGACACGCTGCACGGCGAGGACCACCTGGTCGTGGCGGCGCATTCCGCGCACCGGCCCGGCCTCGCCCAGCTGCGCCGGGTCGCGACCGCGCTGTGGGCCGACGGCGCCGACATCGACTTCACCCGGCTGCCCGGCGACCGCCCGGCCCCGCACCGGGCCGTCAAGCTGGACCTCGGCGGCCACCTGATCTCCCTGGACGACGAGGTCCGCGCGCGGATCGCCTTGCCGGCCGCCCGGAATTCCACTGTGGACGAACTGGCCGGGAAGGGCCCGCTGGCCGCGGAGTTCGCCGCCCTGCTGGCCGACACCGCCGACCTGGCGTCCACTGTGTTCTCAGGCCGCACCGAGGCCGCACTTTCACGTGAAAGTGCGGCCCCAGGGCAGAGCTTTCACGTGAAAGCTCCGCCGCCGAAGGACCTGGACACGACGCTGAGCGTGTCGGTCGAGGCGATGCCGTACCTGCTCGACCACTGCTTCTTCAAGCAGCCGCCCCAGGCCGACCCGGGTGACCGCTGGCCGGTCGTGCCGGCGACGACGGTGATCGACCACTTGATGGGTTTCGCCGAGCAGGCCGCGCCCGGCCGCCGCGCGGTCGCGGTGCACGACGTCCGGCTGACCCAGTGGATCACGGCGGTGCCAGCGGCGACCGTCGGCGTACGCGTCCGGCCGCAGGGCCCCGACCGTGTGCTCGCGGCCCTCGACGGCTACTCCCAGGCCACCGTCGAACTCGCCCCGGCGTATCCCACGGGCGCGCCCGCGCCATGGCGGTTCCCCGCGTCGGAAGAGCAGGTGCCCGAGACCACCGCGGCCCAGCTCTACAGCGAACGCTGGATGTTCCACGGTCCGCTCTTCCAGGGCGTGAGCGAGCTGACCGCGGTCGGCGAGCGGCACGTCCGGGCCGTGCTCACGACGCCCGCCGCGCCCGGCGCGCTGCTCGACAACGTCGGCCAGGTGCTCGGCTACTGGATCATGTCCCGGCTGACCGAACGCACCACGGTCTTCCCGGTCGGCATGCGCGAGATCCGGTTCCACGGCCCGCACCCGGCCCCGGGCGAGCGCCTGGAGTGCCTGGTCAAGATCACGGCGCTGACAGAGGAGTTCCTCGACGCCGACATGCAGCTAGTCCACGACGGGCAGGTCTGGGCCGAGTTCACCGGCTGGCGCGACCGTCGCTTCGACAGCACCTCGCACATCCGGCAGGCCGACCGCACGCCGGAGCGTTCGACGCTGTCGCACGAGCAGCCGGGCGACTGGGCGCTGGTGCACGAGCAGTGGCCCGACCTGGCGACCCGCGAGCTGATCATGCGCAACTACCTCGCGGGCGCCGAACGCGACGCCTACGACCACCGTCCGCCGCGCGGCCGGCGTCAGTGGCTGCTCGGGCGGATCGCGGCGAAGGACGCCGTCCGCCAGTTCCTCTGGGCCGGCGGCGAACCCGAGATGTTCCCGGCCGAGCTGCGCATCGGCAACGACGACGCGGGCCGCCCGCACGCGACCGGGGCGTACGGCCGCGAGCTGCCGCCGCTCACGGTTTCGCTGGCCCACCGCGGCGAGGTCGGCGTGGCGATCGCCCGGCACGGCCGGTGCGGCATCGACGTCGAGGAGGTCGTCCCGCGCGCGGAGTCCACTGTGGACGCCGCGCTGGGCGCCGGTGAGCAGGCCCTGTTCGCCGGCCTGCCCGGCGATCCGGAACGCTGGTTCGCCCGGTTCTGGACCGCCAAGGAAGCCGTGGCGAAACTGCTCGGCACCGGGCTGCGCGGCGAGCCCCGGGACTTCGAAGTCGTCGCCGCGGCGCCGGACGCGCTCACCGTCCGCGCCGCCGGCACCGACCACGCCGTGCACTGCACCGATGTCGACAGCCTTCCCGGCGCACCGCCGCGCCGCTACGTCGTCGCCTGGACCGAAGAGACGAAGGAGACCGCGGAATGAGCATCGAGACCACGGCAACGGACGAAGCGACCGTGCTCACGCAGCTCGCCGGGATGCTGCAGGAGCTGCTCGAGGAGTACGGCCTCGACGACGCAGAGATCACCATGGACACGACCTTCCACGACGACCTCGAATTGGAGAGCGTCGACCTGGTGGCCCTGTCCGGGCAGCTGCGCGAGCACTACGGCGAGCGCGTCAACTTCGCGACGTTCATCGCCGAGCGCGACCTCGAGGAGATCATCGCGCTGACCGTCGGCGAGCTCGTCCGCTACATCGTCGCCTCGCTGCGGGCCGCGGCGTGAGCCGGATCCGCGCGGGCGAGCTGGAGGTGCACGTCCAGCGGCTCTCCCCGGAGGTCCCGCTCGACGGGGACGCGCCGATCGTCGTGTGCGTGCACGGGCTGCTCACCGACAGCCTCGCCAGCTACTACTTCACGCTCGGCCCGGCGTTCGCCGAGCGCGGCCTCGACGTGCTGATGTACGACCTGCGCGGGCACGGCCGCACGACGCGCCCGCAGTCCGGGTACCACCTGGAGGAGTTCGTCGGCGACCTCGTCGCGGTCCTCGACGCGACGGGGGTCACGCGGCCGGTGCACGTCGTCGGCAACTCGTTCGGCGCGTCGGTGGCGTTCGGGCTGGCCGCCGCCCGGCCGGACCGGGTCGCCAGCGTGATCGTCATCGAGGGCGAACCGCCGACGGAGGAGTGGACGCGGCACATGGCCGACGGGCTCGCCGACGCGAAGACCCGGCTGGCGATCGACGACGTGATCGGCTGGATCGCCGACAACCACGGCGCGCACACCGCGCGGCTGTCGAAGGCGGCGAACAAGATCCTCCAGACCACCACGATCGCCGAGGACATCCCGCGCAGCGCGACGATCGCCGCCGACCTCTCGGCCGTGCGCTGCCCGGTGTTCGCGATCTTCGGCGGCGACTCGGGGCTCGCCGCGCAGGTGCCGCACTTCGAGTCGCACCTGGACCCCTGCCGGTGTGTCGTCCTGCCCGACCAGGGCCACTCGGTGCTGGTCGAGCGGACGGCCGAGACGATCGAGCTGATCTTCGAGTGGGTCCGCGACACCTCGCGCGTCCCGGTGCGGGCGCGGTAGTGGCCCGGTTCCTGTTCGTCGTCCCGCCGCTGGTCGGGCACGTCAACCCGGCCGCCGGCGTCGCGGCCGAGCTCGCCGCGCGCGGGCACGAGGTCGCCTGGGCCGGGCACGAAGAGCTGCTGTGGCAGCTGGCCGGCCCGGACGTGCTGGTGTTCTCGTGCGGCCTGCCCGCCGGGGCCCCCGCGCGCCCGGCCGGGCTCAAGGGACCGGCCGCGCTGCGGTTCCTCTGGGAGGACTTCCTCATCCCGCTGGCCGACGCGATGGCCGAGGGCGTCGGCGCGGCGATCGACGCGTTCGCGCCGCACGTGGTGGTCGCCGACCAGCAGGCTCTCGCCGGCGGGCTGCTGGCCGAGGCCCGCGGCCTGCCGTGGGTCACCTCGGCGACGACGTCGGCCGAGCTCGTCGACCCCCTCGCGGGCATGCCGAAGGTCGCGGAGTGGGTCGGGTCGCTGGTCGCTGACCTGCGCGCGCGGATCGCGGACGGGCGCGGCACAGCGGACCCGCGGTTCTCCCCGCACGGCGTCCTGGCCTTCACCACCCGCGAACTGCTGGGCGCGGCGCCGCTCCCGCCGCGGGTGCGGCTCGTCGGGCCGGCGCTGGGTTCGCGTCCGTCCACATCGGACTTCCCGTGGGAGTGGCTCGACCCGCTCCGCCCGACGGTGCTCGTGTCGCTCGGCACGGCCAACACCGAAGCGGGCGCGAGCTTCCTCGCGACCGCGGCGGAGGCCTTCGCCGGGATGGCCGCGCGAGCGGTCGTCGTCGACCCCGGCGAGGTGCTCGGGGCGGTCCCGCCGAACGTCCTGGTGCGCCCGCGGGTCCCGCAGCTGCCCCTGCTGCCCCGGGTGGACGCGGTGCTGTGCCACGCCGGCCACAACACGGTGTGCGAAGCGCTGTGGCACGGCCTGCCGCTGGTGGTGGCCCCGATCCGCGACGACCAGCCGATCGTGGCCGCCCAGGTGGTGGCCGCGGGCGCGGGCATCCGGCTGCGCTTCGGCCGCGCCGGCGCGGACCGCATCGCGGCGGCCGTCGAGGAGGTGCTCACCGAGCCGTCGTACCGGCGGGCGGCGGAGACCGTCGCGACGTCGTTCCACGCGGCGGGCGGAAGTGCCGCGGCCGCGGGCCATTTGGAACAGCTCGCGCTCGAAAGCCTGGCCCATTTGAAGCCGTGAAAGTCGTAATTTACTTCGATTAATCACGCGGTTACGGTGCTGGGTATGACTGTTTCCGTCGATGTCACCGAAGAAGTTCCTGAACTCGTGAAGTCCGCCGAAGCATTGTTCGCCGAAGACGCCGGGACCCACGATCCGCGCATGGATCTCGGCTGGCCGGCCCGTGAGGGTGCGCCCTACTACCAGGACCTCGTCGAGAACGAGAACGCTCTTTGCCTGCTGGCCCGCTCGGACGGCGCGGTGGCCGGCCACCTGATCGGCCGGCTGCTGCCGGTCGGTTCCCTGCGTCCCGACGCGGTGCGGGCGGTGCTGGAAAGCATGCGGGTCGCGGCCGAGCGGCGTCGCGAAGGCGTGGGGGAGGCGCTCGTGTCGGCGTTCGTGACGTGGGCGCGGGAACGCGGAGCGAACGAACTGGTCGTGCAGGCGTACGCGCACAACGAGAGTGGGCTGGCGTTCTACGGCGCGCAGGGATTCCAGCCGTTCGAGGTCACGCTGACCCGGGCGGTCTGAGCGCTGCGGTCCGGACCTTTCCGGGGTCACACTGGGGTGCATGGGAATCCTGGACGGCCGGGCCGTCGTCATCACCGGCGCCGGGCGCGGGCTGGGGCGGGCGTTCGCGCGGCACGCCGCCGAGTCGGGCGCCGCCGTGGTGGTCAACGACGTCGACGCGGAACCGGCGCACGAGACCGTCGCCGCGATCGAAGCGGCCGGTGGTACCGCGGTGGCGAGCGTCGGCTCGGTGGCCGGCGCGGACTACGCCCGTGAGCTGATCACGGTGTGCCGCAACCGATTCGGCAAGCTCGACGGGCTCGTGAACAACGCCGCGGTCGGCTACCACGCCCGGCCGTGGGAGGACGACGACGCCGAGCGGACCCGGGCCCTGGTCGAAACCAACGTCCTCGGCCCGTTCCACTGCGGCACGGCGGCCGCCAAGGTGATGGTGGCCCAGGGCAACGGTGTCATCGTCAACGTGACGTCCGGATCGATGATCGGCCAGCGCGGCGCCGCGGCCTACTCGGCGTCGAAGGGCGCGGTGGCGTCGATGACCTATTCGTGGGCGGCCGATCTGGCGAGCCGCGGGGTGCGCGTCAACGCCGTCAGCCCGATCGCCTGGACCCGCCTGATGGCCGCGGACCCCAACGGCAACCCGGACGCGCACCCGCCGGAACGCGTGGCGCCGCTCGTGACGTACCTGCTCAGCGACCTGTCGGCCGGGGTCACCGGTCAGGTGCTGCGGCTGGCGGACGGGCACCTGCACGCCGTCCGCCAGCCCGCCATCATCCGGCCGGTGCTGTACCAGGAGGTCTGGACACCCGAGGAGATCGCCGCGGCCGTCGAGGGTGAGCTCGTCCTCGAGCCGCCGCCGCGGGACCGCTGGACCCTTTGAGCTGGCGGGATCACCGGAACGGGTGGCTATCCACAGTGGACCGTTCGCACTAGCCTCGGAGGCCGAGCGAGGAGGGTGCGGATGACGGCCACCGCGGAGGTCGCCCACGAACCGGGGCCCGCCCCGCTGAGCAAGGCACGGGTGAACGCCGTGTTCGGCGCCGTGCTGCTCGGGATGCTGCTGGCCGCGCTGGACCAGACCATCGTCGGCACCGCGCTGCCCACCATCGTCGGGGACCTCGGCGGCGCCGGGCACCTCTCCTGGGTGGTGACGTCGTACCTGCTGGCCGAGACGATCATGACCGTCGTCGTCGGCAAGCTCGGCGACCTGTTCGGCCGCAAGCTGATGTTCCAGCTGTCGGTGATCGTGTTCGGGATCGGCTCGTTCTGCGCCGGCTTCGCCGACAGCATGGTCTGGCTGATCATCTGGCGCGCGGTGCAGGGCCTGGGCGGCGGCGGGCTGATGGTCACCTCGACCGCGCTGATCGCCGACGTCGTCCCGCTGCGGGAGCGCGGCAAGTACCAGGGTGTCCTCGGCTCGGTGTTCGGCGTCGTGACCGTCGCCGGCCCGATGCTGGGCGGGTTCTTCGTCGACCACCTGTCGTGGCGCTGGGCGTTCTACGTCAACATCCCGCTGGTCATCGTGGTGCTGATCGTGGCGTCGTCGGCGATGCCGAACGCCCGCGCGGCGATCAAACCGGTGATCGACTACGCCGGGATCCTGCTCATCGGCCTCGCCGCGACGGGCCTGACGCTCGTCACGAGCTGGGGCGGCACGCAGTACGCGTGGGGCTCGCCGACGATCATCGGGATGGCGATCGGGTCGGTGGTGCTGCTGGCCGCGTTCGTCTTCGTGGAGCTGAGAGCCCAGGAACCGATGCTGCCGATGCGGCTGTTCCGCAACCCGGTGTTCACGGTCGGCGGGATCATGAGCTTCGTCGTCGGCTTCGCGATGCTGGGCGCGCTGTCGTACCTGCCGACGTACATGCAGTACGTGCAGGGCACCTCGGCGACGACGTCCGGGGTCCGGCTGCTCCCGATGGTGCTGGCGCTGCTCGTCGCGTCGATCGCGGCGGGCAACGCGGTGAGCAAGACCGGCCGCTACAAGATCTTCCCGCTGGTCGGCGCCGCGGGGATGACGATCGGGCTCTACCTGCTGTCGAGGCTGGACAGCGACACCGGGTTCTGGGAGGCGTCGGCGTACATGGCGGTGCTCGGCCTCGGGATCGGGCTCGGCATGCAGGTGCTGACCATCGCCGTGCAGAACACGGTGGACTACGCCGATCTCGGCGTCGCGACGTCCGGTGTGACGTTCCTGCGGTCGATCGGCAGCTCGTTCGGCGCGGCGATCTTCGGGACGGTGTACGCCAACCAGCTGACCCCGAACCTGGCCGCGGCGGTGGCGGCGCACCCGTTGCCGCCGGGCGTCGACCCGCGGGTCATCCAGGTGCCCAGCGCGCTGCACGCCCTGCCGGACTCGGTTTCGGCGCCGGTGATCCAGGCGTACAGCGATTCGTTGCACGTCGTGTTCCTCGCCGCGGCGCCGGTCGGGCTGGTGGCGTTCGTGCTGGCGTTCTTCCTGAAGGAGGTCCCGCTGCGCGACACGGCGCGGGCCGCGGCCCCGGACCTCGGCGACGGCTTCGCGATGCCGGAGGCCCGCACGGACGACCGCGAGCTGGAACGCGCGGTCGCGACGCTGTTCTTCCGCGAGCGCCGCAAGGTGGCTCCGGCGATCGTCGAGCGGGCGGGTTCGGACCTCGACGAGGGCGGGATCTGGTGCCTGCTGCAGGTCCACCTGCGGGAACGCCGCGGCGAGAAGCCGACGCTCAAGGCGATCGGGGAGTACTTCGCCGTGCCGGCGCCGGTGCTCGAACCGGCGTTCAACCGGCTGGAGCTGACCGGGCACCTGCGTTACGCCCGTGACCACTGGGAGCTGACGGAATCGGGGCGCGAGGAGTTCGCCAAGGTGGTCCGCGCCTGGCACGACTGGCTGGCGTCGCGGCTCGGAGACTGGGGCACGGGCAACCGCGCCGAACTGGACGCGGCGATCGGCCGGGTCGCGGCCCGGCTGCTGGACCAGAGCACGGAGGTCCGCGCCTACGGCCGCCACGCCCTGGCCTGACGAACTGCTTTCACGTGAAAGCTGGCGCCCGGGGTCAGCGGCTCCAGAAGTCGTGCGGGGTGCGGCCTGGGCGGAAGCCACTGGACTCGACGAGGGCGGCCGCCTCCGCGAAGCCGTGGCCGACCAGGCCCGGCTCGTGCGCGTCGCTGCCGAACGCCACCGCGTCGCCGCCCACCTCGAACCACCAGCGCACCACCTCGCCCGGCAGCGGCACCTTCGTGTTGACCTCCAGGGCCCGCCCGCTCGACGCCAGCGCGCGCAGCACCGTCCGGAACTCCTCCTCGAAGTCCGCCGCCACGAACGGCGGTCCCTCGCCCGGCCACGACCTCAGCGCGTAGTCGATGTGCGCGAGCACCGCGAAATCGGCCGTCGACTCGACCAGCCCGAGCACTTCTTCGAGGTACGCGCGCAAGATGTCACCCGCTGGCCGGCCCGTGATGACGGTGACCTCGTGCTGGTGGCCGTCACCGGGCAGCGAGTGCACCGAGCCGAGCACCCGGTCGAAGTCGTGGGCCGCGAGCAGCGCGTCGGCGCGAGGACGGTGCCAATGCGGCTCGCTCAGCTCCACCCCCGACAGGATCCGCAGCGACGGGAACCGCGCGCGGCACTCCTCGACGCACGCCAGGTACCCCGCGACGTCCAGGTCCGGCGGCTCGAGGACGCCGTCCGGGCGCAGCCGCACCCGGAAGTGGTCCGGCAGCAGCGGCCGGACCGGCTCCGGGATCAGCCACGGCGTCAGGTCCGCGTGCTCGGTGAACGCCACCGACGGCAACCCCAGTTCGATCGCCCGCTCGCACGACCCGATCATCGACCCGGTGACTGTGTCCCAGGACCATTCGGTGTGGACGTGACCGTCCGGCGGCAAGCTCACCAAGCCACCGTAACGCCGGTTTTGAAGTAGCGTCTGGGCATGGCGCAGAAGTCGGCGGCGGTCGAGCTCGAAGTCGGGCCGCACACCGTGCGGATCTCGAACCCGGACCGGGTGTACTTCCCGGCCCGCGGCGAGACGAAGCTCGACCTGGTCAACTACTACCTCTCGGTGGGCGACGGCATCGTCAACGCGCTGCGCGAGCGGCCGTGCATGCTGCACCGCTTCCCGTCCGGCGTCGCGGGGGAGAAGGTCCACCAGAAGCGCGTCCCGAACGGCGCGCCGCCGTGGCTGGAGACCGTCCGGGTGACCTTCCCGCGCTACAACCGGCACGCCGACGAGCTGTGCGTCACCGAACTGGCGCACGTCGCCTGGGCCGTCCAGATGTCCACTGTGGAGTTCCACCCGTGGAACTCGCGCCGCGCCGACACCGAGAAGCCGGACGAGTGGCGCATCGACCTCGACCCGATGCCCGACTGCGGCTACGACCGCGTCCGCCGGGTCGCGCACGTCGCGCACGAGATCCTCGACGAACTCGGCGCGGTCGGCTGGCCCAAGACCTCGGGCGGCCGCGGCCTGCACATCTACGTCCGGATCGAGCCGAACTGGGGCTTCAAGGACGTCCGGCGCGCTGCCTTGGCCTTCGCGCACGAAGTCGAACGCCGCGCGCCCGACGACGTCACGACGACCTGGTGGCGCAAGGACCGCGACCCGCGGCTGCTTTTCGTCGACTACAACCAGAACGCCCGCGACCACACGATCGCCAGCGCGTACTCCGTGCGCGGCAACCCGGAAGGCACGGTGTCGACGCCGATCCGCTGGGACGAGATCGACGATGCCGAGCCGGGGGACTTCACCATCGCCACCGTCCCGGCCCGCTTCGCCGAGCTGGGCGACCTCCACGCCGGCATCGACAAGGCCGTGTTCTCCCTGGACCCGCTGTTGGAGTGGGCCGACCGCGACGGCGTCGAGGAACCACCCGAACCCGACTGACGTATTTCCGGGCGGGTTCGGGGATCTGCCCGGAGTGAGGATCGTGCTATCCGGGTTGGATGCGGCCGCGTGGAGCCTGGTCGCGTTGCAAGTGGTGCTCGAACGCGAAGGCCACGCCGTGTGCGTGGCGGCTGACGCGGCCGGTGCTTGCCGCCGCGAGCGGCCGGACTGCTTGGTGCTGTCCACGGTGCACGGCACTTCGGGGGTGGACGTCCTCCACAGCGTGCGGGCCGATCCCGCGCTGGCCGGCCTGCCCGTGGTGCTCGGCGGCCGGCTGGGCAGCACGCGCGCGGAACTCCTGGCGCTGGGCTTCGACGAGGTCTTCCCGGTCGCCGCCGCGGATCCCGGGGCAGCCGTGGCGGCGCTGCGGCACTACCTGGTCGTGGGGGGGGGGCCCGGGGGTGTACCCGGGTGTGAGGGACGGAGGGGGGGGGGGCGGGGGGCGGGGGGGGTGCGGGGGGGGGGGGGGGCCCCCCCG
>NZ_JAPZLD010000064.1:0-54853 GCF_030182635.1 Amycolatopsis ponsaeliensis | reverse complement strand
TGAGTGAGAAACAGTGTTAGAACACTGTTTCTCACTCACGACCAGCTTCAGCGGATGGTTACGGCAGGCCCGCGAGCCCGGCCGACACCGTGTTGGCGAACGCGTACCCGTTCGACGCGTCCCAGTTGATCGACCACGTCATCGCGCCGCGGATGGCCGGGTACGTCGCCGACGGCTTGAACGAGCCGCACGACGTCCCCTTCGCCAGGCAGTTCAGCGCCGACACCGTGTTGGCCGGGGCCTGGTACCCGCCGCCCGCCGCCTGCGACGACGCCGGGAGGCCCAGACCCACCTGGTCCGCCCGCAGGCCGCCCTGGAGCTGGATGCACGCCAGCGCCGTCAGGAAGTCGACTGTGCCCTGGGCGTACACGCTGCCGTTGCAGCCCAGCATCGTGCCGGAGTTGTAGTACTGCATGTTGACGACCGTCAGGATGTCCTTGATGCCCAGCGCCAGCTGGAAGTAGCCACCCTGGGTGCTCTGCATGTCGATCGTCTGCGGCGCCATCGTGATGACCTTGCCGCCGCCGTTGTAGATGCTGCGCAGCGCCTGGCCCATGTACGTCGCGTTGATGCCGTTCTCGAGGTCGATGTCGACGCCGTCGAAGCCGTAGTTCGAGATCAGCGACTTGATCGAGTTGGCGAAGTTGTTGGCCGACGAGGAGTCGCTCACGCTGATCGTGCCGTTCTGGCCGCCGACCGAGATGATGACCCGCTGGCCGCGCGCCTGGACCGTCTTGATGTCGGCCTTGAACTGCGCGTCCGTGTAGCCGCCGAGCTGCGACGACAGGCCCGAGTCGAGCGTGAAGCTCACCGCGCCCGGCGTGCCCGTCGCGTCCGCGAACGACACCGCGATGATGTTGTACTTCGTCGGGACGTCGGCCAGCTTCAACGCCTTGGCGCCGTTGTAGAAGTTCTGCCAGTAGCCGGTCAGGACGTGCTTCGGCAGGTCACCCTGGGTCGGCGGCGGCGTGGTCGTCGTCGGCGGGGTGGTCGTGGTGGGCGGCGTCGTCGGCGTGGTCGGCGTCGTCGGCGGCGGGGTGCCCGGGCCGTCGAGGTTGACGTCGTCGGCGTAGTACGTCGGCTGGCCGTACCAGCCGTGCAGGTACACCGTCAGCGACGTGCTCGAGCCGGTCGTGAAGCTCAGCGAAAGCTGCGAGTAGCCGCTGGTGCCCGGCGTCCAGGTGCTGGTCGTCGCCGAACCGGAAACGCCCAGGTAGACGTAGCTGCCCTGGACCCACGCCGAGAGCTTGTACGCCGTGTTCGCCGAGACGGTGAGCGTCTGCGAGCACTGCGCGTTGTCCGACGACGTCGGCGTCACGTTCAGGGCGCGGCTCCCGCTGTGGACCGGGGTGCTCACCGCGGTCGGCGTGGACGTGCACGTCCAGCCCGAGGTGCCGGCTTCGAAGCCGGGGTTGGCGAGGATGTTGGCCGCCGAGGCGCTCCCGGCGAGGACGAATGTCACGCCGAGACACAGCGCGACCGCGGAAAGTAACGATAGCAGAGCCAGACGGGCTTTGGGGACCACGGGGCGACCTCCACTGGTCGTGAGGCAGGTCACCACAAAATGGACTAGACCAATCTGATTGTCAAGGAGCCCCATCCGAAAGTCGGGGTGGCGGAAACGGCAGAATGAGACGATCGGAACCAGGCGAAGCAGGAGCGTGTTGCAGTGAGCGTGTCGGTCGAGCAGAGGATCGCCGAAGAACTGGGCGTGCGCGAAGGACAGGTCAAGGCCACCGTCGAGCTGCTCGACGGCGGTTCGACCGTCCCGTTCATCGCGCGGTACCGCAAGGAAGTCACCGGCATGCTCGACGACGCGCAGCTGCGCACGCTCGAAGAGCGGCTGCGCTACCTGCGGGAACTCGACGAGCGGCGGCTCGCGGTGCTCGAATCCATCCGCAGCCAGGGCAAGCTCGACGAAGCCCTCGAGGCGTCGATCCTCGCGGCGGACACGAAGTCGCGGCTGGAGGACATCTACCTCCCCTACAAGCCGAAGCGCCGCACGAAGGCGATGATCGCGCGCGAAGCGGGGCTCGAGCCGCTGGCCGACGGCCTGCTGAACGATCCGACCACGGACCCGCAGGCCGCGGCGGCAGTGTTCGTCGACGCGGACAAGGGCGTCGCGGACGCGCAGGCGGCGCTCGACGGTGCCCGTTCGATCCTCGTCGAGCGCTTCGCCGAGGACGCCGACCTCATCGGTGACCTGCGCGAGAAGATGTGGGGCCAGGGCCACCTGGTCGCCAAGGTCCGCTCCGGCAAGGAGGAGGAAGGGGCGAAGTTCTCCGACTACTTCGACTTCTCCGAGCCCTACACCAAGCTCCCCTCGCACCGGATCCTCGCGATGCTGCGCGGCGAGAAGGAAGAGGTCCTCGACCTCACGATGTCGCCGGACGAGCCCACCGACGAGCCGCAGGTCGGGCCGACCCAGTACGAGACGCGCATCGCCGCGAAGTTCGGCGTCACCAACGAGGGCCGCCCGGGCGACAAGTGGCTCAACGACACCGTGCGCTGGGCGTGGCGCACCAAGATCCTCCTGCACCTGGGCATCGACCTGCGGATGCGGCTGCGCCAGGCGGCCGAGGACGACGCCGTGCGCGTGTTCGCGGCCAACCTGCGCGACCTGCTGCTGGCCGCGCCGGCCGGCACCCGCGCCACGATGGGCCTCGACCCGGGCTTCCGCACCGGCGTCAAGGTGGCCGTCGTGGATGCGACCGGCAAGGTCGTCGACACCCACGTCATCTACCCGCACCAGCCGGCGAACAAGTGGGACCAGTCGATCGCCGAGCTGGCGGCGCTGTGCGCCCGGCACCAGGTCGACCTGATCTCGATCGGCAACGGCACGGCGTCGCGCGAGACGGACAAGCTCGCCATCGAGCTGATCAAGAAGCACCCCGAGCTGAAGCTGACGAAGGCGATCGTGTCCGAAGCGGGCGCGTCGGTGTACTCGGCGTCGGCGTTCGCTTCGGCCGAGCTGCCGAACATGGACGTTTCGCTGCGCGGCGCGGTCT
This sequence comes from Amycolatopsis ponsaeliensis, assembly GCF_030182635.1. Lineage (NCBI taxonomy): Bacteria > Bacillati > Actinomycetota > Actinomycetes > Pseudonocardiales > Pseudonocardiaceae > Amycolatopsis > Amycolatopsis ponsaeliensis. Next base: position 51,845 of record NZ_JAPZLD010000064.1, on the reverse strand, counting down.
CGATCGCCCGGCGGCTGCAGGACCCCCTGGCCGAGCTGGTGAAGATCGACCCGAAGTCGATCGGCGTCGGGCAGTACCAGCACGACCTTTCCGAGGTTTCGCTGTCGCGCTCGCTCGACGCGGTGGTCGAAGACTGCGTGAACGCGGTCGGCGTCGACGTCAACACGGCGTCCGCGCCGCTGCTGACTCGCGTCTCGGGCATCACGACGGGACTGGCGGAGAACATCGTCTCCCACCGCGACACGAACGGGCCGTTCCGTTCCCGGACGGCGCTGAAGGAGGTCGCGCGGCTCGGGCCCAAGGCGTTCGAGCAGTGCGCGGGCTTCCTGCGCATCCCGGACGGCGACGACCCGCTCGACTCGTCGTCGGTGCACCCGGAGGCGTACCCGGTGGTGCGGCGGATCCTGTCTTCCACCGGAACCGACCTGCGCTCGCTGATCGGCAACACGCGGACGCTGTCGTCTCTTCGTCCCGCGGAGTTCGTGGACGAGACGTTCGGCCTCCCGACGGTGACGGACATCCTGGCCGAGCTGGACAAGCCGGGCCGCGACCCCCGCCCGGCGTTCAAGACGGCGACGTTCGCGGAGGGCGTGGACAAGATCGGCGACCTCAAGCCGGGGATGCGCCTGGAGGGCGTGGTGACGAACGTGGCGGCGTTCGGAGCGTTCATCGACGTCGGCGTGCACCAGGACGGGCTCGCACACGTTTCGGCGCTGTCGAAGAACTTCGTGAAGGATCCTCGGGAGGTTGTGAAGCCTGGGGACATCGTGAAGGTGAAGGTGCTGGATGTCGATGTGCCGCGGAAGCGGATTTCGCTGACGCTGCGGTTGGACGATGAGCCGGGTGCTCCGTCCGGTAACCGCGGTGGCGGTGGTGGCGGCGGTCGTGACCGGGGCCAGGGTGGCGGCGGTGGCGGTCAGCGCCGGGGTGGTTCCGGTGGCGGCGGTCAGCGTAGCGGCTCCGGTGGCGGTGGCGGCCGGGGTGGCAACTCCGGCTCCGGCTCGGGCTCTGGCGGCAGCGGCTCGATGGCGGACGCGCTGCGGCGGGCCGGGTTCGGCAAGTAGGCCAACGCGAAAGGCCGCCTCTCCGGAGGCGGCCTTTCGTCGTTCAGGCGGCCGGCGGGCCGGGTTCGGCAGGTAGAAGCTCGGTTACCCACAGGCCGGCGGCGTTGTGGACAACTCCGCCCGCCAGCGGGCTTTCCGCCGGTTTCGTCAGGGAGCGGCGATAAACTGGACCCGGGACGTTCCCCCTGGGTGTGGCGGGGGCGCGGCCGGTCCCTGCCGACCACGCTCCGGAAACCGTCCCGGCGTGACCGAGGAGCGAGCCACCTACGTTGCGCTGATGAACACAGGCAATGGCAACGGGGAGGCCGCTCGGCGGGTGGGATCGACTACTGATCGCGAACCGCTGGCGGGCCGCAGCGGCGGTCGAGGCCGCGGCGGCAACGCAGGAAACAGTTGCTCACCACCCACTGACACCAGCGGTGTTGCAACCGCCGCCGGAAACCGCCGAGCGGCGCGGGCGCGGCCGGTCCCGGTTCGCCGCCAGCCTCAGGCCGGTTTCGACCAGGAGCCAGCCGAGGCGTTGCCGTCGCGTTAACTCACGCCGAGGGCGATTCACTCGGGCCGCGACCCGTCTCAGTTCGGTCTCCCGTTCGCGGACCACGTCTTCCGCCAGCAGAAAATGCACCACGTTCGTCCCCCTCATTCGGACTTCGATGTGCCGGGTTCCTCCGGTCGCGCTTGCCACGGGAACGCCGACCAGTGCGCGATCACGTTGTGGTCGCCCGGCCGCGCGTCCCGGCGGTAGCGGTTGATCACCTCGTCGATCTCGTCGCTCATCGCGCCCGCTTCCTCGGGCGTGAGGGACAACCTCGCGTCGCCGAAAACGGCCTTGTCGCGCCACTGCTCGACCCACTGCGGCAGCTCGCTGAGGAACTGCGCCTCCGCCTGGTAGCGCTGCTCGACCACGGCCCGCAGGAAGCTCTCCAAGGGAGCCGCGAGATCCGGGTCGTCGATGAAGTCGGCGGCCCGCATCCGCGTTGCCTTCTGCGCCGAGCGCCACCAGCGTTCGCGCTTGTTGCCGCGCTCGGTGTCCTCCTCCACCAGACCGGCCTCGGCCAGCAGGCGCAGGTGCCAGCTGGTGGTCCCGGAGCTTTCCCCGACCCGCTTCCCCAGCCCGGTCGCGGTGGCGGGGCCGTCCGCCTGCAGCAGGTCGATCATGCGCATCCGCAGCGGGTGGGCCAGCGCCCGGAGCATCCGCGCGTCGATCGGGCGTGACGACTCGGTCCGGCGATCCCTGGTCATGCCGACCAGACTAGACCGCAGAGACCTCTTTGCAAAGCATCCTCTGCGATCAGTTTCACCCGCACTGCAGCGTGCACCGCGCGCGGTCGAAGCGGCCTGCCTCGAGGTCGTCGGCCCGGATCATCCAGTACAGCATTCCGGCGTCGCCCCAGATCATGTCGGCTTCGTCGTCGGTGTCGATCTGGGCGAGCAGCACCCAGCGCGCCGCCTCTTCGACCCGCCGTGGGTCCCGGTAGTCGCCCAGGACCTCCGCGGCGATCTCGTTCTCCACCGCGCCCTGCACGGGCGCGGCGAACCCGCCGAGCTGATGCTCCCGGCCTCCCCCGCGGGCCGTCGCAACCAGTTCGCCGAACACATCGGTGCCCGGGAAGTCGGGAGGGCCATCCGCCGCCTCGGCGAGGGACTCCCCGTTCGAAATCCTGGTCTGGTCGAGCAGGATGTGCTCCCGCTCCGGCGCCGTGGCCACGACCTCGCCGAACAGGTCCCGGGCCGGGTAGGGGTCGAGACCTTCGGGTGCCTCCCGTTCGACGACCGGCACCCCCGCCGGCACGAACACCACCCGGCTGCCCTCGACGTCTTCGAGCAACGGCGAGTCGTCGGATTCCCGGCGGAACCCGTCGAAGTAGAAGAACAACAGCGTGCCCGCCTCGGGCAGCGGGATGCTCAGGAACTCACGGGGCAGCGCCGCGCAGTCCAACGCGGCCAGGAAGTCGAGCGGTCCCCGCCCGGGCCACTCGGGCCACGCCAGCTCCTCGGGCAGGGCCGGAGCGCCGCCGATCCGTCCCACGCGCGGCCCCGCACCGGCGGGAACCAGCCGGATGCCCGGCCGGAACAGCTCGGCCCACTTCGCCGCCACCTCGGCGGGCAGCTGTTCGCGGGCGAGGGCGCTGAGTCGATCTCTCCAGGACATCACGGCCACATCGTGGCAGGGGGCACCGACAAAACGGCTCAGCGCAGCGCCGCCAGCCCCACCGCGAACAGCACCGCCGGCACCACCGCGGCCGCCGAGCTGATCAGGCCGGTCCCGCCTCGCCACCCCGTCGGGGACGCGTCGAGGACCAGCCGACGCACCAATGCTGCCTCCACGACCGCCGCCAGCAGGAACCCGAAGCCCACGTTGAAGATCGCCGCCGCGCCGACGAAGAACAGGCCCGACGTCGATGCCGCGCCCAGCGGGGCCGCGATCTCCCACCGGACCAGCCCCGCCGACACCGCGAGCAGCGCCAGCAGCAGCACGAATGCCACCAGGAAGCCGATCCGCGCGGTCGTCTGGTGCTGGGCGTGCGCGAACCACCAGAACCCCGCGTCGAGCGCCGCCACGACCGCGGCGAGCACCAGGAACCCGGCACGGAACGTCAGCACCCGATCACCCTAGCGAGGCGGGACCTGGCTCATGATCGCGGTCGTGTGGCCGTCGGGGTCGGTGAAGAACGCCATCCACTCCTCCACGCCGGACTCGTGCCGGAAGATCAGGTGCGGCGCGCCCAGGAACTCGACGCCGCGCCCCAGCAGTTCGTCGTAGGCCGCGTCGATGTCCGGGACGCTGAAGTACAGCACCGACTCCGCGCCCTTCGTTTCACCCGCCGTCAGGAACAGCCGGACGCCGTCGCAGTCGAAGAACGCCAAGTCTCCGAACGTGTACAAGTGCGAGAGGCCGAGCACGCCGCCGTAGAACGCCTTCGCCCGGCCGAGGTCGGTGACCGTCCGCGAAACCTGCCCGATCGGTCCCAGCACCGCCGCCTCCTCACCCGTCCGGCCCGCGAGCGCGCTGTCCGCCGGGGCACCGCGCCACGCACGCAGCTCGGCCCGCCCGGCCAGGCCGAGCTTGCGGACGGCGTTGCCGACGTGGAACTTGACGGCGTCCCGGCTGGTGCCGCGCCGCCGCGCGATCTCGCCGTTGGTCAGGCCGTGGCGGACCGCGTCGACCACCCGCCACTCTGCGGGGGTCAGCCGGTCGGGGTGCCGTGGCCTGCCGCGCTCGCCCACGCGCCGACGATAGCCCCGGAACCGCCGAATTACCCTCCCCCGGCGAACCGCACCTCGACGCTGCCCAGCGCGCCGGAACCCGAAGCCGACAGTGAAGATCGACGTCGAGTCTGCAAAACGGCTCGCCGTCGAAGGCTTATCCAAACGGCAGCGCGACGCCCTCCTGCACACCAGGCCAGCTACAACCACGAGCAGCGCCGGGTGAGAAGGACCGAGCATCCAGGGGCCGATCCGCGCGATCGCCTGGTACTGAGCGCGCGAACCATCAAAATCGCGTCAGGCATCAGGACCGCCGCAGCAAGAACCAGGAATCAACTACCAAAAGTTGCCGTTCAATCACTCTAGTGCGACGACGTACTGCATACCGAGTTGTTGCATCCAGGCAGACGTCAGCGACTGAAGGATGACCCCACCCACTCAGAGACAGGCACCTGTTGATGGCACCAGGATCACCGCACCGGCGACGTACGCTCACAATCTCCGCTTCCATCGCGGCCTCGGCGGTCATTCTCACTGTCATCGTGGTCCTGATCAATCACTCTCTCGAAGAGAACGACTCATACAGCAGCATCGCGGCGACGCTAATCGCAATCGGTACGACGATCTTCGCGGTAATGGCGTACCTTCGGCGACGCGAGCCTGTCCTGCAGCTCGATCAGGAAGCCGACTCGTTGGTCGGCGATCTACTGGAACAGTGGGCGAAAGAGATCCGCGACCGTCGCCAGCGCTTCGGCGGCTCCCAGGCCATCCCGCTGTGCTGGGCAGCCGCGCGAACCGGAGCCGTCCGACTCAAGCTCGACGGCAAGCTGACCGGCAACCCGGACGACGCCGCCGACACACTCGCTCGCGAATTCGAGCGAATTCCGGGAAGGCGACTTGTCGTGCTAGGCGAACCCGGTTCGGGCAAGACGTTTCTCTCGATCATGCTCACCGTCGGCCTGCTCCGACGGGCCAGTACCGGCATTCCGGTGCCTGTGTTCTTGTCCATGTCGTCTTGGGACCCGGTCACGGAATCGCTTGATGACTGGCTGGTGCGCTCCCTCGCCGCCGGCCACTACGGCGGACAAGAACGGATCCCTCGCAGCTTGCTCACCCGCCAGCTACTTCTGCCGATACTCGACGGACTGGACGAGTTGCCGCAGCACCTGCGGCGCCGCGCAATCGGCCGAATCAACGATACGCTGGACGGAAACCGGCCGATCGTCATGACCTGCCGGTCGGTGGAATACGCCGATGAACTGGCCGGCGGTGCGCCGGCATTGCTGCGAGCTCCCGTCGTCGAGATCCAGCCGGTCGCACAGTCCGACATCCTCGCCGAACTGACGGGAAACCCGGCCTGGCAAGCCGTCGCCACCGACATCACCAGGAATCCGACTAGTCCGATCGCAGCAGCCTTGAGCACACCGCTCATGCTGTCGCTCTTCAAAGTGGCCTATGATCAGGAGGATCCAGCCGAATTGCTCGACGCCACCACCTTCGGCAGCCGTCACGCGGTCGAGGACCAGCTGATCGACCTGCTCGTGGAAGCGGTATACCAGGTCGAATCGCCGGGTCGGTCCTGGTGGAGACGGCGGTGGTCGGCGGATCGGTCACGCGCCTGGTTGACATATTTGGCGCGTTACATGCACGCCCACGGAGAACGCGACTTCGCCTGGTGGCGGTTGGCCGACCGGACACTCTCACCTTGGACGGCCTCGGTCATCGGCGTGGCCGCCGGGATCTCGATGTTCTTCCTCGCGTTCTTGGTCAACGCGGCCGTACTGCCGGACCTAACCCACTACGACCAGGACCCGGTGACCCAGGTGATGTACTCGCCACCTGCGGTGGGGATCATCTTCGGAATCGTGGTTAGCGCATTGTGGCTCGCGGGCGCCCGCCGAGCTCCGGACAGCAGCGGACCTCTTACTCACAGTCAGAAGTCCGGACTCGCAAGAGGCGCTATCACCGGCGGTCTCCTCGTCCTGTTTCCTGGTCTGCTGCTGTGGTCGATCTCCTTCAACTCCGCGAACCTCACCGATCAAGTGGTGGTGACGCAGACCGCTCTCGCAGGAGCCCTGCTCGCGCTCTCCCTCGTAGCCGCACTCGCCGTGGGAATGCATGAACTGATCACCTCACGCACCGCACAACAAACCCGTCCGGACCCGAATTCCCTGCTGAGGCAGGACCGTCGATCCACCCTCGTCGCCGCGCTGGCAACGGGTCTGGTCTCCGGGACGGCAAGCGTCCTGGCCGCCACCGGCGCCGCCGCGTTGGCGGGCTACCTCGGCCAGCGGATTGCCTTGACTCTCGACCTGCCGACGGTGGTGGAACTGCACCTTCCACCGGTGGAAGAACACGTCCCATGGAGGCTCACCCGAGAAAACCTGCCCGTCCTCATCGTCGCGAGCATCTTCCTCGCCATCCTCTTCGCAGTCGCGGTATTGACAACCCGAGCTTGGCCGCGCTTTTTCGTCGCGCGGTTCCGCCTGGCTTCAATGGACGCGTTGCCCTGGACGCTGCTGACATTCTTGGAGGATGCTCGGAAACGCGGCTTGCTTCGGGTCGCCGGAGGCACGTACCAATTCTGGCACGTCCGACTACAGGAACGACTTGTCAATACGGCCGCTGCGCCGCGCCAGGCCCGGCGACGTCAGGCGCCATACATCATCGCCGCAACGGCCTTACTGCTGATCCCCGCAGCTGTTTTTGTCTTGTCACAGGAACCACCCGCCTGCGGTTCATCGGGCAGCGAAACCGCAGACAAACGCATGAGCCGAATGGTAGTCGGCGATATTTCCGCGTGTTACGTAATTCTGAAAGACAACGAATGGCCAGACCTGTCCGGGGACCCGACAGACCGCGCCGCGGAAATCCAGATCAAATCAGGTCGGCAAGTCGGCAAAGGTTCGTACGATCAAGCCGCCGTCCTCGGCCACTTCGACCAGCTCGCGCCAGGACAGTGGCACGAGGTTCTCGAAGGAATGATCGCCGCACAAAGCGCCGACAAGCGACCACTGACAATAAAGTTGATCTACTCCACCACCGGCACCCTCGGACCGAGCGATGCCAACAGACTATCGGTCCACTTTCTCAGTTATCAGGACTACAACGAAAGCTTGCCGCTCAGTGGAATTACCCTCGAGAGGGGCGGTTCGTCGATCACGGCCCGCACCAGCACATACACACCACTGGTACTGGGCGTGCAACCCATTGACTTTCCACAGCAGGTGCACGACTACGTCGAGAGCACCATCGCAGATTGGACCCACGTTGAAGTGTCGGAGTTGCAGAAGCCGGACAATTTGGACCTTCGGAACGGTGTCACTGACGACGAGTGCGAATCGCTCAAGCGCGAGCGTGAAACGTCGACGCTTTGGCGTTTCGACTTGCGCACGACACAAGTGAGCCCTGAGCTACTCAAACGCATCGGCCAGTGCGGAAACGTCGCAGTTCTACTGAATGAAGATCAGACAGCGGCGTATCGAGAACTGCAGCAGGAACTGCCCACGGTGTCGTTACTGCACGTCAGCGACGAGTCAGCAGCCATCGCTTCGTCGTGCGAGTTCAACCTTGGCAAACCAGTCCCGCTGCGCACCGCGACCTGCCTGGGTGTGCTGGCTGCAGGCAAGCGATTTGGAATATCCCTGAACCCTGTGGTCGTCAACTCGTGACCTTGCTCAGACAAACCGCGCTTCCACACTGCCCAGCGCACCGAAGTCGGCGACGACGTGCCCGCCGGCGCGGATCGGGCACGGCGGGGTCGCCGTCCCGGTCGTGACGACGTCGCCCGGGCGCAGGGAACGGCCGTGGCGGGCCAGCTCCATCGCCAGCCAGTGCAGTGCCAGCCGCGGGTCGCCGAGCACCAGGCTGCCGCTGCCGCGCGAGAACTGTTCGCCGTCGGCGTGCAGGACGACCGCCTGCCGCGGCAGCTCGAGGTCGCGCCAGCCCGGCACCGGCCGCCCCTCGACGAACCGGCCCGCGCACGCGACGTCGGCCAGCAGCTGCGGCCCGCCCGCGTGCTGGTGGTCGGTGTAGCGGCTGTCCGGCATCTCGAGGGCGAGGAACATCGTGTCGACGGCGTCGAGCACCGCGGTCAGCGACGGCGACGAGCCCGGATCGGCCTTGAGCCGGAAGGCGAACTCGGGTTCGGCGACGCCCATGGTCATCGTGTCGGCCGGCACCGGCTCGCCCTCGGCGTGGTGGAACCGCTCGAACATCACGCCCGGCAGCGGACCGGGGACGTCCAGGTACTGCCGGGCGTACGCGGTGGTCGCGGCGATCTTCCAGCCCGACACCGGGCCGGCCAGCTCGGCGAGCGCCGCCTGCGCGGCCATGCCCTCGGCGGCGTCGCCCGGGCGGGCGTCGTCCGGCAGCCCGTCGAGGCGTTTCCCGGTCCGCCACGCGTCCCAGATGAGTTCCGCCGCCCGCTCTCGGTTCACGCTCCTGATCTTGCCAACCGGAAGACCGGGTGTCGATCGGCTTCCGCGGCGAAGGCCTCGGCCGCGTCGCCGAGCTTCGCGTCGAAGAACGGCGCCGTCACCGGGATCTTGCGGACGTACGCGCGCAGGACCGGCCCGGCCGTCGCGGCGTCGGCCTCCTCGACCACCCACGTCTCGCGCGTGCGGCCGCGCCGCAGCCGGGCGGTCGCGCCGGCGCGCAGGTTGTGCACCCAGCCGACCTGCCCGTACGGCGAGACGAGCCAGCGGTCGCCGCCGACCTCGAGGACGTTGACCGGAGTGGTCCGGTCCACTCCGGTCCTGCGTCCCCGGGTGGTCAGCAGGTACCCGGTGCCGCCGGTGATCGGGATCCCCCGCTCCAGCAGCGCATTCACGACCACGTTCGCGGCTTTCCGCGTCACGCCGAGCCGGTACTTCCTGGCCATCACGGGTGCATAGCGTAGACCCCGGAGAGCTCGCGGACCCGCGTCCAGACGTTCTCGAAGCGCTCGGCGTCCACCACCGGCTTGCGCAGCGCGGCCAGGGCGATCGCCTGCTGGGCCTCGGTCGAGCTCGCCTTGCCGTTGAGGTCGACCGCCGCGGCGCTGAAGTCCTGCACCAGCACGGCGAAGATCTGGTCGACGACGCGCGCGTCCACGCCGGTGATCCGGGCCTGCTCCAGGATCAGCTGGCCGTACACGATGAGCGTGAACAGCTCGGTGAGCGCGAGCCCGAAGTCGAGGTCGGCCTGCTGCGCCTCGTCCGGCGCGGCCTCGGTGAGGAGCTTGACGAGGTAGCCGGCCTGCTCGGTGAACAGCGCGACGTTCGGGATGTGCGCGGCCTCGGCGTAGGCGGTCTTCCAGTCGTGGAAGCGGACCTTCGACAGGCCACGCGCCGGGCCCTGCCGGAAGAGGAACTCGTCGTCCGCGGCGTCGGTGCGGGTGCCGACCGGCGCGTACTCCTGCGGCGCGAAGAGGTAGGCGGGCATGAACTTCGCGATCAGCGCGAGGTTCACCGCCACCGTGCCTTCGAGCTTGGGCAGGCCGTCGATGTCGTTCTTGGACATCGCGAGGTACGTGCCGGCCTCGAAGCCCTTGGCCGCGACGACGTCGGCGACCAGGCCGATCACCTTCTGCGCCTCGGTCGTCACCTTCATCTTGGTGATCGGGTTGAAGAGCAGGTAGCGGCGGTCGTCGGCGTTGGCGCTGCGGAAGTAGTCGACGGCTCGGTCGGAGAACAGCTTCATCGCGGTCAGCCGCGCGTAGGCCTCGACGAACTCGCGGCGCACGTGCGGGAAGTTCGTCACGGGCTTGCCGTAGAGGACGCGGTTGTGCGCATGCGTGATGGCTTCGTACAGCGAGTGCGTCGCCATGCCGATGCCGCCGAAGCAGAGGTTGAACTTGCCGATGTTGACGGTGTTCAGCGCGGCGCTGAAGGCCTCGGCGCCGACGTGCAGGATGTCCTCGGCCCGCACCGGGTAGTCCTCGAGCCGGAACTCGGCGACGTACATCTGCGACGGCACGACGTTCTTCACGACGTGGTAGTTCGGGTGCTCGGAGTCGGCGTAGAAGAAGACGTACTGGTCCGGACCCTCGACGCCGTCGATGCGGCCGAAGACCGACACCGTGCGCGCGCAGTTGCCGTTGCCGATGTAGTACTTCGAGCCGGTGGCGCGGTAGCCGTCGCCGTCCTTCGTCAGCACCAGGTCCGACGAGTAGATGTCGGCGCCGTGGTCCTTTTCGGACAGTCCGAACGCGCCGACGCCACCCGCGTCGAGGGCGGCCGCCGCGCGCTTGCGGGCGACGTCGTTGCCGCTCTGCCACACCGGGCCGAGGCCGAGGATCGTGACCTGCCAGGGGTACCAGTAGTTCAAGCCGTAGAAACCGAGGATTTCCGACAGCGCGGCGACGCGGGCGGTGTCCCAGCGCTTGTCCGGATTGCCCTCGGCGTCGGCGGCCGGCGTCAGGAAGGTCGAGAACAGGCCTTCCTTGCCCGCGAACTCGAGGAAGTCCGCGTAGAAGGTGCGCGCGTGGTAGTCCTCGGCGAGCTTGGCCTTGCCACGCTGCTCGAACCAGTCGATGGTGGCCCGGAGCAGCCGGCGCGTTTCCGCGTCGAAGTGGGCCGGGTCGTACTCGTGCGGGTTCAGCAACATGGGTGAGCCTCCTCGATTACCGACCGGTAACTTAGCAAGCCCCCTAGAGTGCGGGCAATCTCACTGGGGGTACGTCACCCCGACCGGCTACACTGATCTTGCGGGCCGCTCAGTTCTGCCTCGGCCCGCTGCTGTTGTCGACTACCACGCGCCGCGGCCGAACACAGGTCTGCGCCGGGCAGGACAACCCTTCTCAGGTTATGGAGACCAGGGCGTCAAGGCGCCCGCATGCACTTATGAGCACCTTTGCTGAACTCGGCCTGCCCGCCACGCTCGTGGACTCGCTGGCCGCTCAGGGCGTTACCGAGCCCTTCCCCATCCAGGCGGCGACCCTGCCGCACACCCTCGCCGGGCGCGACGTGCTCGGCCGCGGCCGGACCGGCTCCGGCAAGACCTACGGCTTCGTGCTGCCCCTGCTGGCGCGCCTCTCGGCGGGCCCGACGCGGCGCAAGCCGGGCCGCCCGCGCGCGCTGATCCTGGCGCCGACCCGCGAGCTCGCGACGCAGATCGAGGCGTCCATCCTGCCGCTGGCCAAGCCGCTGGGTCTCAAGACGACCACCATCTTCGGCGGGGTCAGCGCGAACCCGCAGATCACGAAGCTGCGTGACGGCATCGACATCGTCGTCGCCTGCCCCGGCCGGCTCGCCGACCACATGCGCTCCGGGCACGTGAAGCTCGACGCCATCGAGATCACCGTCCTCGACGAGGCCGACCACATGGCCGACCTGGGCTTCCTGCCCGAGGTGCGCCGGATCATGGACGCCACGCCGTCGCGCGGGCAGCGGATGCTGTTCTCCGCGACCCTGGACAACGGCGTCGACGTGCTGGTCAAGCGCTTCATGAACGACCCGATCACGCACAGCGTCGACTCGGCGCAGTCGCCGGTCTCGACGATGGAGCACCACGTGCTGCACCTCGAGGAGACCCACCGGCTGCAGGTGCTGGTCGACCTGACGGCGGCTCCGGGCCGCACGCTGGTCTTCACGCGGACGAAGAGCCGCGCGAAGGCGCTGACGCGCAAGCTCGTGGCGTCCGGCGTCCCGGCGGTGGAGCTGCACGGCAACCTCGGCCAGAACGCGCGCACGCGCAACCTCGAGGCGTTCTCCTCGGGCGCGGCGAAGACGCTGGTCGCGACCGACATCGCGGCGCGGGGCATCCACGTCGACGACGTCCGGCTGGTCATCCACGCGGACCCGCCGGTCGAGCACAAGGCGTACCTGCACCGCTCGGGCCGCACGGCGCGCGCGGGCGCGTCCGGCACGGTCGTGACGCTGATGACGGACGCGCAGGTCCGCGACGTGCGCGACCTGACGCGCAAGGCCGGCATCAAGCCGACGACGACGCAGCTCGGCCCGGGTCACCCGCTGCTGGCGGAGCTGGCCCCGGGTGAGCGTTCGTTCACGGCGTCGCCGAAGCGGCCGCCGGTGGACAACCGGCCGAAGAAGGTTTCGGCGACCGGCGCGGCGCCGGGTTCGGGCCGCGGCCGGCGCGGCGCCCCCGGCACGCCGAAGGAGAACCGCGGCGGACAGCGGTCGCGGGCGAACGGCCAGGCGCGGCGCGAGGAGTCGCAGCAGCCGAGGTCGGACCGTCAGGGTTCGGGCCGGTCGGGAGCCGCTTCGGGCGGTTCGCGGCGGTCCGGTGCTCCGGCGGCTTCGGGCGGCGCTCGCCGTTCCGGCGCTCCCGCCGCCGCTTCGGGCGCCCGCCGGTCGGGCTCCGGCTCGAGCGGTGGCGCGGCGGCGTTCTCGTCCGGCACCCGCGCGGGCGGACGCCGGGGCCGCTGACCCGTCCCCTTCCGAACGAACGACGCGACCCCGGACTCCACGGTCCGGGGTCGCGTCGTCTCCGGGGCTCCACCAGGGGGGCGGGTCCCCGGGGCGCGTGCCATGCTCTCGTGATGGAAGACACTGACCTGGTGCAGACCGGCATCGGCCTGCTGGCGTCGGTCTACCGGCTTCGCCAGAACCTCGAAGACGGCGGCGAGCCCGGCACGAGCGGCTACCCCGAGCTGCTCGAAGGCGCGCTCGAGTACACCACGACGACCATCGACGAGCTGGCCCAGCGCCAGGAGGCGATCATGCGCGGGCTGCTGATGGGGTTCGTCAAGGTCGTCGAGGCCTACGAGCGGGAGAACCCCGGGCCGGACGTCCTGCAGCTGCTCCAGCAGCTCTCGCTCGAGATCGCGGTGGAGTGAGCTAGAGCGACGCGGTCAGCCCGCGGGCCCGCAGCACCGCGCGTTCCAGGGGGCGGAACACCAGCAGCTCGATCCCGATGCCGACCAGCAGGATCAGGAAGATCGCGGCGATCACCGTCTCGATGCTGTTCAGCGACGACCCCTGGTTCAGGTAGGCGCCGAGCCCGACGCCCAGTTGCGGCGACAACGCGATCAGCTCCGCGGCCATCAGCGAGCGCCACGAGAACGCCCAGCCCTGCTTCAGGCCCGCCAGGAACCCCGGCAGCGCCGCGGGCAGCAGGATGTGCCGCGCCGACGAGATCCGGTTCGCGCCCATCACCTGGCCGACGCGCGGCAGGATCGGCGGGATCTGGTCGATGCCGGAGACCAGGCCGTTGGCGATCGAGGGCACCGAACCGAGCAGGACGACGAAGTAGATCGCGCCGTCGTTGATGCCGAACCACAGGATCGCGGCCGGCACCCACGCCACCGACGGCAGGCTCTGCAGCCCGGTCAGCAGCGGCCCGATCGCCGCGCGCACCACGCGGACCTTCGCCACGACCAGGCCCAGCGGCGTGCCGATCACCACGCCGGCGAAGAAGCCGAGTGCGGCGCGGTGGACCGACGTCCAGACGAAGCCGAACACCTGGCCGTCGACGACGCGGCTCCAGAACTCGTCCCACACCGCGATGGGCGCGGGCAGCTGCGCTTCCGACCAGAACGCCGCCGCCCAGAGGACCTGCCAGACGACGATCAGCAGGACGAGCGCGCCGACGGGCGGCAGGAAGCCCCAGGCGAACCGCTTCCAGAAGCCCGGGCGGCGGTCGCCGGCCGGGGCGTCGAGCGAGTCCAGTCCGGCGCCGACCGCGTCCAGGTCGGCTTCCGCGGGCCGGTCAAGCTGCGGCATGGGTGCTGATCACCTCACGCAAGTGTCCCGTGATTTCTTCGGTGAGCTCCTCGGCGTCGGCCAGGGGCACGTCCGTCCACTCGCGCACGACCTTGCCCGGCCGCGACGACAGCAGGACGACGCGCTGCCCGAGCCGGACGGCCTCGCGCACGTCGTGGGTCACGAACAGCACCGACGTGCCGGTGCTGCGGTAGACGCGCAGCAGCTCGCCCTGCAGGACGTCGCGGGTGATGGCGTCGAGCGCGGCGAACGGCTCGTCCATCAGCAGCAGCGCCTGCTCCGGGTCGCCGCCGACGCGCAGGGTCGCGGCGAGCGCGCGGGCCAGCGCGACCCGCTGCCGCATTCCGCCGGACAGTTCGTGCGGCCGCTTGCCGCCCGCGTCGGCCAGCCGGACGAGCTCCAGCAGCTCGGCGGCCTTTTCGCGGCGCTCGGCGCGGCCGAAACCGGCCAGCCGCAGCGGCAGCTCCACGTTGCGGGCCGCGGTCAGCCACGGCATCAGCGCGGCCTCCTGGAACATGACCGCGGGCCGCGACGTGTTCAGCGTGATCTCCCCCGCCGACGGCGCGTCGAGCCCCGCGACCAGGTTCAGCAGCGTGCTCTTGCCGCAGCCGGACGCGCCGAGCAGGCAGACGAACTCGCCGGGCGCGACGGTGAGGTCGACGCCGTCGAGCGCGACGACCGCCCGGCCGGCCGGGCCGAACGTCTTGCGGACGCCGTCGAGCCGGACCGCGGTCGCGCCCGTGAAGCTGCTCCGGCCGGTCGGGAGGGTCGTGGTCATCGCAAGCTGCCTCTCGGAGATCACTTGGCGAGTTCGGGGGCGTTCACGGCGGGCTGGTTCTTCTCCTTGAGGACCTCGTTCAGCGGGCCGAAGTCGGCGAAGCCCTTCAACGCTACCGCCGACTTGACCACGCCCGCCGTGACCGAGTCCTGCGCGAGCTGCGGGAACTCGGCCGGGATCGGGTCGGTGGTCAGCTCGATGTTCGAGAACGCGCGGTCGATGACGGCCTGGCTCAGGCTGCTGCCGGCCAGTTCCTTGAGGGCGCCGTTGACCACGGTCTTCGCGTCCGCCGGGTTGGCCTTCGCCCAGTCGATCGCGGCCAGCTGGCCCTTCAGGACGGCCTTGACGGTGTCCGGGTGCTGCTGCAGGAACTCGCTGCGCACGATGACGACGGTGGTCGGGAAGCGGCCGTCCGGCCACAGGGTCTTCTCGTCGAGGAGGACCTTCGCCCCGGCGTCGAGCACCAGCCGGGAGGACCACGGCTCGGGCAGCCAGCCGCCGTCGAGCTCGCCCTTCTTGAAGGCGTCGAGCGTCTTGGAGTTGTCCAGGTTGGTGATCTTGACCTGGTCGGTCAGCTGCTTGCCGGCCAGGAACTTCTTGAGGGCGACGTCCTGGGTGTTGGCCAGCTGCGGCGTGGCGATCGTCTTGCCCTTGAGCTGGTCGACGCTGGTGATGTCCGGCTTGACGACCAGCTGCGCCCCGCCCGAGACGGCGCCCGAGACCAGCTGGATGGTGCCCTTGGACTTGGTGAAGGCGTTGATCGCCGGGCCGGAGCCGATGAAGGCGATGTCGAGCGAGTTGCCCAGCAGCGCGTTGACCTCTTCGGGGCCCGCGTTGAACGTCTGGGTGGTGAGCTTGGTCGAGCCCAGCTCCTGCTTGAAGAAGTCCTTTTTGACGCCGATCAGCGCGGGCGCGTGGGTGACGTTCGGGAAGAACCCGAGCCGCACCTCGGCGGCGGCGCCGGCGTTCGCGGCCGGAGCCGCGGCGGGTTCCGCGGCGCGGGAACAGCCCGCGAGCACGCCCACGACGGTCAGGGCGGCCAGCGCCGAGGCCAGGAAGCGGGTTCTGTGGTGGGTGCGCACGTCGGCGTCGCCTTTCGGGGGTCGGTGTCGGGGCGAGGTTCGCACGGTCACCCAGTGGGGCGCATAGCCATCCGCATCTCGGGAAACCCGGTGAGATTCCTTGACATCGATGACCGGTGCGCCTAAGGGCTGCTCACGCTCGCTCTTCGGTGCTCGTTCAGTGCTGGGAGAGCATGCGGGCTGGGCCCCGTGGACGCGAGATGTTCCCGGCATCTGAAACGCCTGGGCGTTTTGGGCAACCTGTCGCTTCACCCGGACGTGGTACAGGTGACGACGGATTCGGGAGGGAACATGACGAGCCGACGGGGCCAGGGAGCCACCGGCGTCCGCGTGGCGCTGGTCGTGCTGTTCATCGGAATGGGCCAGGCGACGTTCGAGTGGTTCAGGTCGCTCGGGATGGACGCGCTGACGAGCCTGGTGGTCTGGGCGATCCCGGTCTTCACCGGGGCGGCCGTGACGCTGGTGCTGTGGCTGGCGTCGGACCGGGCGTTTTCGCTGCGGAACTGGCTGCCGGTGGCGGTGAGCATCCCGGTGTACCTGGGAGGGGCGTTCGGCCTGCTCACGGGCGAGGCGAGCTTGGTGGCTTCGATCGTGACGGGGGTCGGGCTCGGGATCGCGGTGGTGGCGGTGACGGGGTTGCTCCGGTCACGACGGCGCGAGGAGCCGGTGCGGCGCTAGCTTGGGTTGCCCGGCCGACGGCAGGGCCCGGCTCGAGTTGCCCACAGCCCGGGCCGGATGTGGATAACCCGGGCCCGGGCTGCGGTTTCCCGGCTTCTCGTCGGGGCGCGCCGATACGCTGGAAGCGGGACGGTCCCCCAGGGAGGGTGGGCCCTGCCTGAGGGCCCGATCAGCGGCGCAGCAGCAAGGACACGTCGCCGAACTCGTGCCACAAGTACCGCCGCTCCACCGCCGCGTCGTACGCGCGCTGGACCAGCTCACGGCCCGCCACCGCCTCCAGCAGCAGCAAGTGCGAAGCGTCCGGTGCGTGCAAACCCGTCACGATCCCGTCCACCACCCGCGCCGGGCGGTCCGGGCCCAGGACCAGGTTCGTCCAGCCCTCGGCCGCGCCGTCCGACCAGGACTCCAGTGCCCGGGCCGCCGTCGTGCCCACCGCGATCACGCGGCCGCCTCGTGACCGCACCCACGACACCAGCGCCGCCGTCGTCGGCGGCACCCGGAACCGCTCCGCCTGGGGCGGCTCGCCCGCCTCCGGCGAGGACACCCCCGTGTGCAGCACCAGCGGCGCGAACAGCACGCCGTCCGTCACCAGGCGTGTCACCAGCGACGCTGAGAACGGCCGCGCCGCCGAGGGCATCTCCGCGCTGCCCGGCTCGCGGGCGAACACCGTCTGGTAGTCCGAAAGCGGCCACTCGCGCGGCACGTACCCGTAGCGGATCGGGCGGCCCACCGCCGCGAGGAACCCCGGTAGCGAGACCGACGCCTCCGCCCGCCAAAGCCGCGAGTCGCCCGGTGCGGCCGGAGCCACCAACGTCAGCGACGCGCCCAGCGGCAGCTCCACCTTCTCCCCCACCCGGCCGTCGAGCAACGGCCCGCCGGGCGCACGCAGCTCGACGATCCACGAGCCGTCGTCCAGCGCCGTCGAGAAGTGGACGATCACCGGGCGTCCCCCGCGCATCGCGTCGACCGCCGCCGGCAGCGTCCCCGACGTGTTCACCACCAGCAGGTCGCCGGGGCGCAGGTGCGAACCCAGCGACGAGAACACCGTGTGGTGGACGCCCGAAGGCGAAGCGACCAGCAGCCGGACCTCGTCCCGCGCCAGGCCGCGCGCCTCCGGTGGGGCCGAGGCCGACAGCTCGTCCGGCAGGTCGAACCGGATGTTCATACGCCCACCAGCAGGTCCGCGGCCCGGTAGCGGCCGCTCGGTGGACGCTCGTCCAGCAACCTCAGGAAAGCCGGGACCGCGGACGACGGCAGCGGCCGGTCCGAGATGTCCTCGCCCGGGAACGCGCGCTGGTGCATCGCCGTGCGCAGGTCGCCCGGGTCGACCGCGTACACCGCCAGGTCCGGGTTCTCCACGCCGAGCACGGCCGTGACCTGGTCGAGCGCGGCCTTCGCCGAGCCGTAGCCACCCCAGCCTTCGTACGCTTCGACGGCGGCGTCCGAGCTGATGTTGATGATCGTGCCGTGGGAAAGCGCCGGGAGCAGCAACTGCGTCAGGGCGAGCGGCGCGAAGACGTTCACGCGGTAGACGCTTTCCAGTTCCGCCAAGGGATAGCTCCCCAGGGACGGCAGCGGGCTGACGCCCAGGGAACTGGCGTTGTTGACGAGCAGATCAAGGGACGGACAGGCGTCGGCCAGCGACGCGCGGTGGGCCGGGTCGGCGACGTCGCCGGGGACGGCCGTGAAGCCGATCTCCCGGGCGGCCGAACCCAACGCTGCCGCGTCCCGGCCGTCGCCGATGACTGTCCACTTGCGACTCACCAGGGCGGCGGCCAGGGCTCGGCCCAGACCCGCGGACGCACCGGTGACGAGTGCGGTTGGCATGGTTCCTCCTTCGAGGGGTACCACACCATCGTCAAACCTCTACATTACTTGAGGTCAAGGCGGCGCCGGAGCAGGAAGTACGCTGCCAGCGAAACGACGAGCCCGACGTAGTACGCGAGGTCCGCGCCGTGCAGCGCCGACGCGACCGGTCCGGTGTAGAGGGACGTGTTCATGAACGGCACCGCCGCCCCGAACCCCACGACGAACGCCACGAGCGCGGCCCACGGACGCACGGAAACGGCGGCCAGCACGTCCACGCTTCGGCCACCGCGGGTCCGCGCGAGCCAGTCCGGGATGACGACGCCGAGGAACGGCGGGATCCAGTAGCTGACGAACAGCAGCACGTTCTGGAACTTGGCCGACAGGTCGCCGCTGTGCATCCAGAGGATCAGCGCGAACGCGAGCACCGTGACGACCACCGCCGACACCGGGCGCCGCAGCCGGACGCCGACGGTCTGCAGGGCCAGCGAGCCGCTGTAGTCGTTCATCGCGTTCGACGACACCGCCGCGAGCGCGATCACGGCCAGCGCGAGCGAGCCCAGGAACCCACCGCCGAGCAGCGCCGCGACGCCGGTCGCCGTCTGGTCGCCCAGTGACGAACCCAGCGCGAGCCCGAGGCCTTCGCCGATCGCGTACGACGCCGTCAGGCCGAGCAGCGTCGCCCAGAAGACCGAGCGCGACGACGTGCTCGCCGGCAGGTAGCGGCTGAAGTCCGAAGCGTAGGGCGCCCAGGAGATCGCCAGCGACAACGTGATCGTCGTGAACAGCACGACACCGCCCGCCAGGTCGGCACCCGAAGCCGTGTCGGCGGTCGCGATCGTGTGCCCGGAAAGGACTTTCACGGCGAGCGCGGCGAACGCGAGCACCAGCAGCACACTCATCACCGCCTGCACGCGGTGGATCAGGGCGTAGCCGAACACGCCGAGCGCGCACTGCAGCACCAGCACGATCAGCACCGCGGCCCAGAACGGCAGCCCGGTCAGCTCGGCCAGCGCCTCGCCGCCGAACAGGCCGACCAGCGCGTCCCAGGCGATCGAGCCGAGCCACTGGACGAGCCCCGGCAGCACGACGCCGCCGCCGAAGGGCAGCCGCGCGAGCGGCAGCTGGCCGGTGCCGGTGCGCGGCCCCCAGGTGGACAGGTACGCCACCGGCAGCGACCCGAGCACGGTGCCGGCGAGCATCGCGGCCACGCCCGTCCAGAACCCGAGGCCGTACGCCGCGGCGAGCGTGCCGGTGAACACCGCCGTCATGGTCAGGTTCGGCGCGAACCACACGCTGAACAGCCGCCACGGCCGCCCGAACCGGTTGCCCTCCGGCACCGGCGCGATGCCGTGGGTCTCGATCGCCAGGTCACGGCCTCCGGTGGGCATCCGCCCGCCGAAGACCTCCGCACCCAGTCCGTTCATGTGCCGCCTCCTGTCCCGATCACCCTAAAGCGCGTCCGCGTGGTGTAACGCGACGGCCCGAACGGGCGAATCACGGTTAGCCGTTGCCGAACCGCCGCACACACCCGCCAGGATTGCCCGGCGAGGCTCACCGGGAGGGTTGTCGTGGTCCAGCATCCGCGGACGCTCGCGATGACCGGCCTGCTGGCCACCGGTTTCGCGCTCGGCGTCACCGCGTTGGCCCTCAAGGCGGCCGAGGGCAGCCATTCCGCGTTCGACACGGCCCTCAGCACCGTCACGGGGTTCCTGTTCCTGCTCGCCGGCGCGGTCGCGCACGTGCGGCGCCCGGCGAACGCGATCGGCGTGCTCATCGCGCTCGCCGGGGTCGCGCTGTTCCTCGAGGACCTGCAGTTCACCCCGGACCCGGTGCTGTACACGCTCACGGTGCCGCTGCGCGCGGCGTCCGGCCCGGTGATCGCGCACCTCGTGCTCGCCTTCCCGCACGGGAAGCTCCGGTCGCGGTGGGAACGCCTGCTGGTCGCGGCGGCCTACTCGGTGGTGCTCGGCCTGGGCGTGCTCGGGCTCCTCGTCAACGACGACCCGCGCGACCTGCTGGCGGTCTCCGCCGGCCACGACGGCAGCGTCGTCGCCGACCGGGTGCTGGAGCTCGCCGCCACGGCGATCAGCGCCGGGGTGATCGTCGTGCTGCTCTACCGGTGGCTGACCGGACGGCTGCCGCAGCGGCGGCTGCTGTCGCCGGTGATCGTCATCGCGCTGTCCGGCGCGTTCGCGTCGGGGGTCGGCACGGCGCTCGGGGACGGGCACCCGCTGTCGGAGCCGATGCTGCAGGCGTACCGGATCCTGTTCTGCCTGTGGCCACTGGCGTTCCTGACCGGCGTGCTGCGCGCCCGCGTCGGCAACGCGGAGATGATCCGGCTGCTGCTGGAGCGCGACGGCACCGGGCTGGCGGCGCTCGTGCAGGACGACGAGGTGTGGAAGGACAGCCGCTCGATCGACGCGCTGAACGCGGCGGCCGGGCTGGTGCTGGACAACCAGCGGCTGACGGCCGAGCTGGAGCAGCGGCTGGCCGAGGTGCGGGCGTCGCGGGCCCGGCTCGTCGCGGCGGGCGACGAGGAGCGCCGCCGCCTGGAGCGCGACCTGCACGACGGCGCCCAGCAGCGGCTGGTCAGCGTGGTGCTGCTGCTGCGGATGGCGGGCCGCCGGCCCGGCGACGCGCTGCCGGCGGAGGTCCGGACGCTGCTGGCCGGCACGGTCGACGAGCTGCAGACCGCGATCACCGAGCTGCGTGAACTGGCCCGTGGCATCCGCCCGGCGATCCTCACCGAAGCGGGCCTGGTCGCGGCGGTGCGTTCGCTGGCCGACCGGATCCCGATGGCGGTCGCCCTGACGGTCGGCACGGTGCCCCGGCTGGACGCGACCGTCGAGGCGACGGCGTACTTCGTGGCGTCGGAGGCGCTGACGAACGCGTTGAAGCACGCGGAGACCGACCACGCGGACGTGCGGATCACGGTCGAGGGGGCGGAGCTGCGGGTCGAGGTGACCGACCCGGGCGTCGGCGGCGCGGACGTCGAGGGCGGGACGGGTCTGGCGGGGCTGCGGGACCGGGTGCAGGCGCTGGGTGGGGAGCTCGAGGTGGCGAGCGGCGCCGGTGGGACGACGGTCCGGGCGGTCATTCCCCTCGCCGGGACCACCGGAATGCCATGAAGGGCACCCTCATGGCCGTTAAGGCCATGAAGGTGCCCTTCATGGAGTACGTACTAGACGAGCAGCAGGAACAGCAGCCCGTTGGGCGTGCCGAGACCCGTCACGTCGTCGTAGCCCGGGGTCGTGTGGATGGTCAGACCCTGGTAGTCGAGCGTGCGCACCGAGGTGAGCAGGCCGTCCGAAGCGTCGACCGCGTTCGCGTAGTCGACACGCTCCACCGCGGCGTCCACGTGCTTCACGTCGCTGATCGCCGAGGTGCGGGAGGTCAGCTTGTAGATCACGGGGTTGATGAAGCCGTGGTGGAAGTGGTCGAAGCTGTCGGCCACCGCCATGATGCCGGCGAACACCGGCGACGCGAGGCTCGTGCCGCCGATCCGGTACTGGTCGTAGTAGGCGCCGTCCGGGAAGGTCTGCGTCTGGCCGACCAGGAAGCCGGTGTTCGGGTCACCGACCGCGGAGATGTCGGGGACGACCCGGCCCTTGTTGTTGCCCGTCTGGTTCTTCTTCGCCAGCGCGTCCGGCACGACACCCTTCTGGTAGAAGGGCTGCGCGAACAGCCGGCTCGTGCCGCCACCGGAACCGCTGGTGTAGGCCGCCGGGCCGTAGACGCCGTTGGTCAGCGAGGACTTGCTGGTCTCCCAGCCGGTCTCGAAGATCCGCTTGCCGTCCTTGCCGATCGCGATGGACGTGCCGCCGACCGCGGTGATCCACGGCGCCGAGGCGGAGAAGTCCGGCGACGGCGTGCCGAGGCGCGCGACCTCGTCACCGTTGTCGCCCGAGGAGAAGTAGACGCCGATGCCCTCGAGCACCGCCTGCAGCGAGATCTGGTTGAACACCTTGACCTCATCGGCGGGGATGTCCTCGCCGGTGTCGCCGTAGGAGTTCGACACGATGTCGGCCTTGTGGCCGGCGATCACGTAGTTCAGCGCCACGTCGAGGGCGTTGTCCTCGCAGGACTCCCCGCCGACGTACAGGATGTCCGCACCCGGCGCGAGACCGTGGGCGGCCTCGACGTCGAGCGTCTCCTCGCCGTACCAGCCCGCCGCGTCACACTGGTCCGGCGGCTCGAGGACCGGGTTCGCCGGGAAGACGTGCTGCTTGAACTGGCTCTGCTTCAGCGGGTGCTGCGGGTCGTTCTTCTTCGCGTAGGTGCTCGCGTCGGAGTAGATGGTCGGCGAGGCGAACGCGTCGACGATGGCGATCGTCGTGCCCTTGCCGTCCGTTCCGACCTTGTCGACGCCGTAGGCCGACCGCAGCTGCGCCGGGGTGTAGCCGCACGGGGCGTACGGCAGGTGCTTGCCGTTGTAGGCGGGGTCGGTGGTGTCGACCTTCTCGCCGTAGTAGGCGCTGCACGGCTTCGCGTTGCGGAAGCCGGGGCCGGGCGCGACGTCGGACGGCGTCCCGGAGCCGGTGGCGTGGTCCGGCTTGAACAGGTTGGTCGCCTGGTCGACGCCGACGACACCGAGCACGTCGCTCGCCAGGTTCGCGGGCACCGACAGGTTCTTGTCGGCGGCGCGGAGGGTCTGGCCCTTGACCTTGTACTTGCCCAGCTTGACGGCGAACGCGTTCTGCGTCTGGTCGGCGGTGCCGGTGGCCTCGACGTAGGCGCGGTTCGACGGGACGTCACCGATGCTGAACCCGCTGCCGGTCAGCCACGACTTGACGGCGTTCACCGTCGCGTCGCTGGCGGCGAACCGGTCCCGGACCTGGTCCGGGCTGAGGTACTGCCGGTAGGTCTTGCTGTCCGGATCGGACACGGCCTGCGCCAGCGCCTCGGCGCCGGCGTTGTCGCGCTGGTTCAGGTAGACCCGGAAGCTCAGCTTGGACGCGGGCGCCGTGTCGGCGACCTTCGCCTGCGCGTTCGCCCACAACGGGTGCGACTGCGGAATGTCGGAACGCCCCTGCGCCGAAGCCGTCGCGGGTACGGCGCCGGTCAGGCCACCGACCACCGCGAGCGAAAGGAGCAGGGTGGAGCTTCTTCGCACAGAAATCTCCCTCTCGAAAGCGGCCCCCAGGAAATGGGCCTGGAACACCGGACGAGACTAGATCGGTGTTCCGCCCGCGGGGAAGTACTTGCGGAACCGTTATCTGGTCGCGAATTCACGTGTCCCCGCGCGTGGTACGGAAATCCGATTTGTCGCACGAATTACGCGAGGAATAATGCCGGATGGGAGGTTAGTCCGGTTCGTGTCCGTATTGCGGAACACTCGAGCAGGGCGGCCACCACCTACGAAAGTCGGTTGCTCCGTCCACTCGGGACAGTCCGGAGGTGACGGTAGTTCGGCCGTCAGGCTCGTGTTTCGAGGCGCCGGTTCACCGCGTCCGGCGCGAACTGGGCCTCGACCACCATCGCCACCGCCCCGCCGAGCGCTTCGCCGCGGCCGCCGATTTCCACGTGCAGGTTCCGGGTCGAGCGAGGCAGCGCGCGCCGGTAAAGCACTTCGCGGACGCCGGTCACGAAGTGCGGCTCGGCCAGGTCGCCGGCGATCACCAATACGCCCGGGTTGACCACGCACACCAGCGTCGCGAGCACCTCGCCCACCTCGCGGCCGGCCTCCTCCGCGAGCCGTACCGCCGCCGGTTCGCCGGCCAGGATCCGCTCGCGGACGCCCGATCCCGACGTCGTCGGCAGGCCCAGCTCCGTCAGGCGGGCCGCCAGCGCGCCGCCGCCGGCGACCGCCGCCAGGCAGCCGAGTGAACCGCACAGGCAGCGCGCGTCCGGGTGCCCGGGCAGGCGGACGTGCCCGATGTCGCCCGCGCCGCCGTCGATGCCGCGGTACACCTCGCCGCCGATCACCAGGCCGGCGCCGATCCCGGTGGACGCCTTGACCACGACCAGCGCGGCCGTGTCCGGGTAGCGGGCGCGGTGTTCGCCCAGCGCCATCAGGTTCGCGTCGTTGTCGACCAGCACCGGGGCGCCGAAGCGGGCCTCCAGGTGAGCGTCGATCGGGTAGCCGTCCCAGCCGGGCATGATCGGCGGCTGCGTGACGCGGCCGCGTCCCGGCTCGACCGGACCTGGCACGGAAATCCCCACGCCGCACACCGGCCGGTCCGCCTCGGCCAGCATCTCCTCGAACCACTCCGCGATCCGGCCGAGCACCGGCTCCGGGCCGTCGGCGACACGCAGGTCGCCCGCGCGGTAGGCCAGCCGGCGACCCGTCAGGTCGGTGAGCGCGGCCTCGGCGTGCATCGTGTCGACGCTCGCGGCGAGGACGACGGCGTGCCGGTCGTCGAACCGCAGGTGCCGGGCCGGGCGGCCGCCGGTGGAGTCCTCGTGGCCGTCCTCGGCCAGCAGGCCCGCGTCCAGGAGCCGATCCAGGCGCGCGGTGAGGGTCGTGCGCGACAGTCCACTGCGCGTGAGCAGGGCTTTTCGCGTGGTCGCCTGCCCCGTCCTGACCAGCTGCAACAGCTCGCCGGCGCTGGTCGTCATCGCCCTCCCTCGGACTTTTGTCCATTGACAATACACAAGTCGGAGATAGATTGGACATATGGATGTAACATGGGGGCGTGCCGCGGATGTCCTCGACGGCAACTGGCTCGGCTCGTCGACCGTGCCGTCGCGCTCGCTCTACCCGCACCAGTGGAGCTGGGACTCGGCGTTCATCGCCATCGGCCTGCGGCACCTGTCACCCGCGCGAGCGCGTCGCGAACTGCTGACGCTGTTCTCCGCGCAGTGGCGCGACGGCCGCGTCCCGCACATCCTCTTCAACCCCGACACCCCACCCGAGGCGTACTTCCCGGGCCCGGACTTCTGGCGCGCGCGGCGGACGTCGGGGCTGGTCCAGCCGCCGGTGCACGCGCGGGCGGTGCTGGCGGTGCACGAGGCCGAGCCCGATCGCACGTTCCTCGCCACGCTGTACCCGAAGCTGCGGGCCTGGCACGAGTACCTGCGGGTTTCGCGGGACGCCGGCGGGCGGGGGCTCGCGGCGATCGTGCACCCGTGGGAGTCCGGGATGGACAACAGCCCGGCCTGGGACGGCCCGCTCTCCCGCGTGACGCCGACGAACGGGTTCGTCCGCCGCGACCTGCAGCACGGCGACGCCGCCGACCGGCCGAGCGACGAGGACTACGGCCGGTACGTCCGGCTCGCGGCCGACTACCGGGACCGCGGCTACGAAGGCTTCGGCGAGTTCGTCGTCGAAGATCCCGGCTTCAACGCGATCCTGGCCGACGCCGAACTGGCGCTGGCCGAGATCGCCGACGTGCTGGGCCTGCCCGCGGCCGCCGCCACCCACCGCGAATCCGCGGCGCGCGTCGAGAAGGCAATGCAGGAAACCCTGTGGGACAACGGCTTCTTCTTCGCCCGCGACGTCCGGACCGGCTCGCTGACCCGCGCACACACGTGCGCGGGCCTGCTGCCGCTGCTGCTGCCGGACCTGGCCGTCGCCCCGGCCCTGCTGGCGACGGCCACCGGGCCCCGCTTCCGGCTCGGACGCGGCCACGGCGTCCCGAGCCACGACCTGACGGCGCCGGACTTCGACGCGGGCCGCTACTGGCGCGGCCCGTCGTGGGCCAACGTCGGCTGGCTGGTCCGCCAGGGGCTGTTGCGCCACGGCGAGCACGCCTTGGCCGAGCGCCTGCGTGACGACCTCGTTTCGACGGCCGCGCGGACGGACTTCGCCGAGTACGTGGACCCGCTGACCGGCGCCGGCCACGGTGCCCGCTCGTTCGGCTGGACCGCGGCGCTGACCCTGGACCTCATCGCGACCACAGACTGACGGACAACATGATTGCGTTCACGTGATTCATTAACGTATTCCAGCTTCCGTTGACGCTGAGTTGCTGCTACAACGTTTGAGGTCCGATTCGGGGACAAGGTAGAGATCAGTCAAGCACTCACCGTAGTAGGTGACAAATAGCTGACAAAAACAGCTCAATTGCCCAAACGCATCTCCGTCACTCATTCGGGTGGTTGTTGTACCCTTCGAAACCAAGGAGCATTTGAGGCTTCGGAATCAGTCGCCGCAGCCGAGGGGAACGCCCATGACGGTCGAGGCCAGCTCATGCGAATGGCTTCGCATCCAGCTGCCCGAACGGATCGACACGGCGTCAGCGTCCGCACTTCTGGCCAAGCTGACATCCGCCGAGCAGGACGCACCTCTTGATCTCGACCTCGCCGACGCCACAACGATCGACATCACCGGCCTGATGACGCTACTGTCCGCGCTCAACGAACGCAGTGCGGCTCGGCGGGAAACCTTGATCTCATTACCGAGTGATCCCGCCGTAACGGACTTCCTCTTGGAATGCGCCTTCCCTTCGGCCGCCGCAATGGTCTCCAGATCACAGTTCGGCACCCTGCACTGGGCAGACGGCGCACTGCCGATTCGCGATCAAGTCAGGTTCCTGCGTCCCGCGCCGAACCGCGCGTCCGGCACTGCCTACGAGCGGCTTCGAGATGAGCGTTTCTTCGGATTCTTGACCTACTTCTTCCAAGCGGACCCGCAGATCTCCTCGGTCGTCGCGACCGAATGGTCGCGTTGGCGGGGACCCGTCGTCCTCAGCTTTCTCGACACCGCGCTCAAGCACAGCGGCGCCGAAGTCGCACGCGTAGTGATCTACGAATTGCTGACGAACGCCGTACTACACCCGGGTGGCGATCTGCTGACCATCGGCTCCTGGGTGGCGAGCACCGGCCCCGGCAGCGCAAAAGAGCTCGTCATCTCGGTGTGGGACAACGGCAACAGCATGGTTCGACCGCTCCGCGCCGGCCTGTCGGCAGGTCAGCCGATCAGGGTCACCGAAGCGGCGGTCAACGACACCTTCGTCATCGAGGCGACGGGCTGGCGCCCACGGCGGGCGAAGTACTCCGCTCAGTGGACACCCGAAGCGGACGCCACCGACGAGGAGCTGCTGCTGGCGTCGGTCTTTCCCGGAATTTCCCATCGCCCGGCCAAGGCGCCACCGAGCCTGATACCGCGCACGCGCGAAGTTCCGCAAGAGTATGGCCTCCACGCCCTTTACCGGTGCGTCGTCGACCTCTTCGGTGGATCGCTCGAGATCCGCACAGGCAATCAACAGCTGAACCTCGTCAGCGCCTCTCACCAGCGGCGCCGCGGTCCCCGGCGCTACAGAGCTCACATCTCACACGTCGCCGGTCAGCCGTTCCACGGGAATCTGCTTTCCGTGCGTCTGCCGCTGCGCTATGCCCGGTAGCCCGCGCCGTCCCTGGCAGCTGGAGACCGAGGTACTGCGAGTCGGCACCCTGGCGTCCGAGCCGGTGGACGAAGACCGCCAAAAGTTCCACGAGTGGCTGGCGAGGCGGCTGGTCACTTCGGTGTCGGTCCGTCACGCCGCGACCTTTACGCGCTACATCCCGGCAGACGACATCCGGAACTCCGTCCTGCCGTCCACCGAGATCCTGAGCTTCACCACCTCGGAAACCCATCGTGAAATAAAGATCATCGACTGCTCGGGCAATCGCTACGGAGACATGGGAGAGAACTTCCTCCACTGGGTCGCGTTGTGCGCGACGAAGTTCGCGACCAGGGCCGAGCAGATTAGTGTCGTGGTGCTTCCCAGCTTCCCCCACAACACCTTCAGCCCGTTCTGGACGCCGATACTCGACCTATCGGCCGAAGCCGGCACTGTCGTCGTCGTGGACAAAACCGGTGGCCTGGAACCGCACGGGCGTCCACAGCCGTTGTCGTCCCTCGACCGCGAGCTCTTCCAGATCAAGTACCGGTCGCTCAACGGGGCACCCCGGCAGGACTTCGAGGACAAGGTCATCCGGCGTATCGGGCACTTCGAGATCAGTGAGGAGTACTGCAGCCATTTCTTCTTCGACGGCTCGCGCGCCGTCACCGAACTGGCCGAAGTGCTGCACGACGCCATCATCGAGGTGACGCGCAACCGGACCGGCCGGACGGCCCTGCTGATCCCGGAGACGACCGACTCCTGGATGGAGCGAGCCGTTACCGCCACCGCCAACCGGCTCAACGTCCCCTGGAGCAAATGGCCTGACGATCCCGCGCGGATACCCGAGCCGACTCCCAGGACGACGTACATGCTCCTCCTCGACTTCATCAAAACGGGAGCCACTTACACGCGAGTAGCTCAGCAGGCGATCGATGCGGGGTACAAACTGCATCGGTACTCGGTGGCTGCTTTCATGTCCTCGGACTTCCACACGAAGGGCAACGGCCTCCCCGCGGTCCAGCCCATCAAGTCGGTCGCCGCCGAACGAGTCAGCCGTGAGCAGTGCGACCAGTGCGGATTGAGGCTCCCTCACACCGACAAGCAGCGGGACGATTTCGCCGGACTCCGGTCTTACGATGCGTGGTACATCCTCACCAGTGTCGAATGGAAGCCCGAACTGTACGGACCGCCCGAAACGCCCCGGTTGCTCCACTTCCCCCCGTTTTCCGCGATCTTCGAGCGATTCGGCGACTGCGTTGCCTACAAGCTCGAGCAGGTGATGCAGGACGTAGCGCCTCCCGGCGTGGTGATCGTCTGCCCCGAGGAGCCCGCGGTACAGCTGTTGATCCGCCGGATGCAGCACTGGGCGGACGACCCGATGGTTGCGGTGCCGCTTCCGCGGGAAGCACTGACCAAATCCGAAGAAAGCACTCTCGGCGAGATCCGGCAACTCGCCCGCAGCACTGGCTGGGGTCGCCAGCTGGAACACCTGTCACAACAGCAAGCGAGTGTGGTGGTGCTTGACGAGATCAACGTCTCGAACACCACGGCGCAGCAGATGCTGCACCTGTTGAAAGCGTTCCAGATCCAACCACACGCCTACACCCCCGTCTTCAACTTCGTGCCGGCCGAACAGCTGGACGGTGTGCCGATCCACTCGCTTTACGATCTTCCCAGTCCGCGCCGGGTGTGGTCGTGATGAGCCCGCGATCGCCGCGCCGGCGACGTGAACGCGCCGAAGAGTCGATGGCGTCGATAGCCCACTTCCTCCACCGTCAGCCCGAAGGAATCCAGCGCATCCTCATGATGCGCGACTACGCGAGCCGGGCTTCGACGATACCGCCCCGCGAGCGAGCCGCGTTCGACGTCACGGTCGTCGATTCGTTCCTTCCGCCGGGCCCGGACAGCAGCCCGCCGCGGCGTCATCCCGCGCCGGTCGAGGACGTCCGGGACGTCGACATCCTCGTTCTCACGGTGCAGCCGATCGAGCTCCGGGCGACTCTGGCCGCACTGGGCATCGAGGACCGGCCGCACGTGGTGCGCCGCAACCGCCCCTACTACCACGCGGAAGTCCCTTTCACCGCCGCCGGCCTCGCGGTACCACCGGCCGACCTCACGGTGGCGGTGACGCTGATCGGCCAAGCGTACGGTCTGCACGCCCAGCACGCCGTCGACGAGATCTCCACCTTCTACCGGGCGAACGTATGGGTCCTCGCCGGCATGGCCGCCGGACTGGCCGGACACACCAGAAAGGCCGATGTCTACCTCCCGCAGACCGTCTGGTGGTACGAACCCGGCCGGCTCACGGCGGACCGCTTCGAACCGCGACCGGAGGTCGCCAGCCGGGGTCCGATGAACTTGCAGCTCGCGCGCTTCGATCCCACCGGCGCCAAGCTCCACGATCGGCTGGCGGCGGCGATCACCGAGCTGCCCGATCGTCATCGACCCGCCGACCTGGCCGCGGATTTCACCCCGCAGGTATCCGTTCTGTCCGACGCGGTGGCCTCCGGCGACAAGCTGCTCCGCGACGGCCGGCAGCTGGCGGCTCTCCACGAGAGCAATCAGCGCATCGTGTTGGGCGATCAGGAGTCCTACGGGTTCGCTTTCGCCTGCCGGGACATGGACTGGATCATCGCGCGGGGCATCGCCGACTTCGGAGACGCGGAGAAGGACTCGTCCTACCAGTACCTGGCCACCCTGCTGGCCGTGCACACCGTCCTGGAGTTCCTGGAAAGCATCTACATCCCACCCGGATTCGCCATTCCCGGCCAGGCCGTCGATCGACCTTGAACCGCCGCTCGCAGACAGGCGGCAAGACACCACCCACGATGTGTGGTGTGCTGGGGCGATGGACGCGGATCAGTTCAAGGCCGACGTGACCTACGACGACGTGTACGTCCTGTTCCTCGACGCGTCGGGGTACTCCAGCATCGTGGACCGCAACCCCCGCGACCGCGCCGCGCACGCGTTCGACCTGATGCGGGAAAGACTGATCGCCAGGGTCGAGAAGGAGGCCCAGGACCACGGTTGTGCTCGCGCCGAGCTGTGGAGCTGGCGCGGCGACGGCGGGTTCTTCATCTTGCACGACGACAACGAGAGCGTGACGCGTGACGTCACGCTCAGCGCAGGACGCGCGATTCTCACCGAAGACGTCCCGCAGTTGCGAGAAGAGCTGGCCAAGGCGGAGTTCGCCGGCGAACTGAGGCTCCGATTGGCCGTGCACAAAGGCCCGATCCGGCTGCCCGCCGACCGGCTCGCTTCGATCCATTCCCCGCACATCAACTTCGCGGCACACCTGGAAGAGGTGGTGCCGCCCGACAGGCTGGCCGTATCCGACGCCGTACATCGAGTGGCGGGCCCCTTCGGTCACGGACTCGAATGGGTCGGCGCCTTCGAAGACCATCAGATCTATCTCATGGTCACGCACGACGAAACGGAGACGGGTCGGCGGACATGGCTGCGATCGACCGGGCTGCCCGGCAACGTACGGGTCCACGCCTATCCCGGCCGCCCGAGCCAGGAGGACAAGGCACATCTGGTCAGCACGGCTTCGCACGACGTCCTGGACTTGGGCACAACGCTCAACTCCTGCTCCAATCGGCTCACCACCACCGACCGGCCCGCGGTCTACCGGGACGCGGTGATCGACTTCCTCCGGCGGGGTGGGACATATCGCTGCGTCCTGCTCGATCCGGCCGGCGAAGCGACGGTGATCTTCTCCAGGCTGCGCGGCGAACAACTCGCCCCCAAGATCAAGGAATCGCTGACGAGATTCCGACGATTCAAGGAACGGCACGCCGGTGACGCCGACCGATTCGAGGTCTACCAAGCGAGCGAGTTTCCCGGCATGGCGGCGCTGTGCGCGGATCCCGGGCCGAACAGCCTCATCCTCTACTCGCCCTATCTGCTGGGAATCGGACCGAAGGCGGCCGCACTCGATCGCGCCGACATGCCGCACTACTTCGCATCCGCCGACTCCGGGCAGCTGCACCGGACCCTGGAAACGGCCATCGCCCAAGCCACCCGGCCCGAGGCTTTGGACCGGGTTCTGTGAATCGCCGGTCACTCAGCCCGCCGCCGTCGCGTAGTCCGAGCCCAGCCACGTCTCGTCGATTCGGAGGCGCTTGTAGCGCGTGCCGTCGCTCGATGCCGCGTACGTGCTCGTCACCTGGAGGCGCACGTACCGGGCCGTCACCGCCGACAGGTCGACGAACTGGACGCCGCGGTGGCTCGGGAGCGTGCCCGACTTCACCGCGCTGCCCCAGTTCTTGCCGTCGCTCGACACGAACACCTTGTACGCCTTGATGCGCGCCGACTGTTCGCTGTCCGAGCGCGCGTAGCTGACCGAGTCCTCTCGCTGGTTGAGGCCGAGGTACTGGACCTTCTTCGCCGACCCGAGGTCGTAGTCCAGGTTCACCGGCAACGTCTTGTTGCTGTCGAAGTACGTCAGGTAGTCGCCGTCGCTCGCTGACTGTCCACTGTGGCCACTCGTGGACGCGCTCGCCTTGAGCGTCACCGTCTTCGGGTCGTACGTTCCGGTGCGGCCGGCCGTCTCGACCTTGAACACCGTGTCGTAGGTGTCCCAGCCGGACAAGCCCGTCAGCGTCAGGCTGCCGCCGCCTTGGGTGAACGGGATCGCCGCCCCGGTGCGGAGGTTCGTGACGCCGCGGATGCGGTAGCCGTTGTCGCGGATCTTCAGGGTGCTGCCCGACGGCTTGGTCAGGACGTGCACGTACTGCGTCTCCCCCTTGATCGTGATGACGCCGTGCGCGCCGTCGTTCCAGAAGCCCGGCTGCATGCCGCCGTACATGTACCCGGCGCCTTCGGTGCCGCCGAGCGACTCCCAGATCGGGCCCAGGAACGTGTTCGCGAAGTTGTTGAACGCCTCCTGGTTCGACGGGAACTTGCCGTTCACCATCGCCGTCTCGGCCATCAGCGACTTGATCGACGAACCCGAGTTCGTCACCAGACGTCCGATGTTCAGCGCCTTGTTCACCGCCGAGTTCGAGCCGCCGTACCACCACGAGCCGGTGTCGGGCAGCTTGAAGCACGCCTCCGTCAGCCGCGGCATCGCCGTGTACGTCGCCTGCGGGTAGTCGTACGCCGGTGACATGCCGGTCTTCTGCTCGTTGCTGATCGTGTCCATGATCGGCGTGTCTTCGTTGTTGTTGCTCAGCAAGTAGTCCGGGCGCTGCTGGTAGATCTGCTCGTACAGGTCGTGCGACTCCCAGTAGGCGTTGTCGTTGTCGATCCAGAAGCCGCCGAGGTCGGGGTAGTTCTTCATGACCTCGAAGAAGTTGTCGTAGCTGAACTGGCCGAAGCCGTCCTGGCTGTCGAGGTTCACGGTCTTGCCCTTGTACTTCGAGTAGCCGGCGGAGTCGAGCCACTCGTGGCCGCCCTCGTCGTGCCACTGGGCGTCGTTGGTCATGTAGAGGATGACCTTGAGCCCCTGGGGTTTCGCCGCGGCGATCAGCTCGCCGAGGAAGTCCCGCTTGGTGGTACAGCTGCCGGGGATCTTCGACGGCCAGGCGCGCGAGTAGCCCAGCCGGCTGTGGAACGACGCCAGCACGAGGTACGACGCGTGCAGCTTCTTGGCTTCGGTGACCCAGTAATCGGGACTCCACCCGCCGTCGGTGATCGCCTTTTCCCAGGCGCTGCAACTGGTGTAGCCGGGTGACGTGCGCATGCCCCAGTGCAGGAACAGGCCCGCCTGGCTGTCGCGCAGCCACTGCTGGGACGGCTTCTGCAAGTCGGCCGACGCGGGCGCGGCGACGAGCCCGGCGACCACCAGCATCGACGCGCAGGCGGCGAGCACCCGCCGCAGGAACTTGGCTGACATCAGTGACCTCCAAGTGGTCTGGTCCACCCGGTGGTGTACTCCTGGATTCCGGGCCCGGTCAATACTGAGATCCGACCTTTTCGCGCAGTCCCAGCGGCCGGTACATCGTGACTACGGCCAACCGGGTTAAATATCTGATATATGACACGAGAGATCCGATCTCTCTTGACTCGGCATCCCGGAGGCGAGTAGATGTTTCCCCAGAGAGCGCTTTCGCTCTCCCCCACCGCTCCGGCGACACGGGCAGCACGCCGCGCCCCCCAGAGCTGGTCGGGATGCCGACGGACGGCGGATCGGCATCCCGGCCACCCCTTCCGGGGCAGGGCACGAGTCCCCGACCGTGCCCTGCCTCGGAACTGCCCGCACCACCGGGGCCTGTGCACGAAAGGACAACGAATGTCCGAGCACCCCCTTCGCCCGACCCGGCGCGCGGTCCTGACCGGCACCCTGGGCGCGCTGGGCGCCCTCGCCGTGGCAGGGCCCCTCGCGCGCGCGGCGGACCGGCTCCCTCCGATCGGCGGCGCGGCGGCACCGGCGGACTGGTCCCGGGCCGTGATCGACTCGACGATGAAGCGCTACACCCCGGACAAGATCGGCGGCTGGGGCTACACCCTCGGGCTGTACCTCTACGGCCAGTACCTCTTCTACAAGCGCACCGGGGAGCAGAAGTACCTCGACTACATCGTCGCGTGGTACGACCGCTTCATCACCGACAGCGGGATCTCGAACAGCTTCACCAACCTCGACTCGATGCGCTCGTGCCAGATGCTGCCGCTGCTGTTCGCCGAGACGGGCCGCAAGAAGTACAAGACGGCGGCCGACCAGCTGCGCAAGCGGTTCCCGGCCTACCCGCGCACGTCCGACGGCGGCATGTTCCACGCGACCAGCAAGGTCGGCCAGCTGTGGGGCGACGGCGTGTACATGGCCCAGCCGTTCCTCGCGCTGTACGGCGCGGCGTTCGACGACGGTGGCTACTGCTTCGAAGAGTCGGCGAAGAACCTCGTCGTCTACTTCAGCCACCTGCGCGAACCGGCGAAGGGCCTGCTGTACCACGCGTACGACGAGGACGGTTCCGAGTCGTGGGCGTCCGGGACCGGGCACCACTCGAAGTACCACTGGGCACGCGCGATCGGCTGGTTCGGCATGGCGGCCATCGACATCCTCGAGGTGCTCCCGCCGAACCACCCGCGCCGGGCGGCGTTGATCGACATCGTCCGGTTCCTGGCCGCGGGCTACCAGCGCTTCCAGGACACCGCGACCGGCCGCTGGTACCAGGTCGTCGACCGCGGCGGCGACTCCAAGAACTGGCTGGAGACGTCGGCGTCGTCGATGTACACCTTCACGATGGCCCGCGGCGTCGAGCGCGGTTACCTGCCGGCGTCGTACCAGGCGGTGGCGGACCGCGGGTACGCCGGCGTGCTGAAGAAGGTCTCGGTGGGCTCGGACGGCCTGACGAACATCACGGACATCTGCGAGGGCACGAACGTCGGCGACCTGTCCTACTACTTCGCCCGGGCCCGCAAGACGAACGACTTCCACGGCCTGGGCGCGTTCCTCATCATGAACGAGCAGTACTCGCACTGACTTCGAGGCGCGCCGCAGAAAGGGCCCCGGCTCACCGGCCGGGGCCCTTTCGTGTGCGAGGTCAGCAGTTCGAGGTCGAGCCCGACGTGTTCAACCGCAGGGCCGAGCCCGACGTGGTCGCCGAGTCCTTGACGCAGTAGCCCGTCACGGTCTGGAAGCCGACGTCGTACGGGCTCTTCGTCCCCTTCTCCGCCGTGAAGTGGTCGAACGTGATGTCCGAGCTGTTGTTGACGATGCTCGCCGGGCGGCCGTCGTCCTTCGTGAACTCCACCGAGCTGTCGGCGAACTTGACGCCCGACGCGTAGTGCAGGTACCAGCCGTAGGACGGCCGCGTGCCGATGCTCTTCGGGTTGTAGTCCGTCGCGTCGTTGCTCGGGACGCCCGTGCCCGCGGTGCCGTTGCCGCCCGGGACGTTCAGGTGGACGCCGGTGAACGTGACGTCGGAGACGCGGTGGGTGCTGTCCGCGCCCCAGAGCGTCGGGCTGAAGTTCGTGCCCGTGTGCGTCCCGGTGATGTTGTCGAACGTGATGCCGCTGATCGACCCGACGCCCGGCTTGTTCCCGCACCGCTTGCGCGTGCCGATCTTCATCATGATCGGCGAGTACGTGCCCGACATCGTGATGTTGCGGTAGTGGACGTCGGAAATCTTCGCGCCGTCCATCGAAACGATCCCGATCCCCGATTTGTGCGCGCCGGTGATCGTGATGTCCGAGAACTGGTAACCGGTGAAGTCACCGCACGTCTCGGAACCGAACATCAGCGCGTTGCAGCAGACCGCCGACAGTTTCGCGTTGTTCACCGTGACGTTCCCGTTCGGCAGTTTCGCACCGAGCGCGTAGTCGCTCTTGAACACGAGTGCGTCGTCGTTGGCCGCGATGGTGACATTCGTGATCGTGACGTTGGTCGTGCTGATGATGTTCCAGCCGTCGCGGTCGCTCGACGTGTCGATCGTCAGCTTGTCCGAGACGACGTTCGTGCAGCCGTTGATCAGCGCCGCGAAGTGGCCGCCGCGGCGCAGCTTGATCCCGGACAGCGTGAGTCCGTCACAGCGGGTGAGCGACAGGATCTTGTCGGCCTCGCCGGACTTCGGGTTGCCGGTGATGAGGTTGCCACCGCCGTCGATCGTGCCGGCGCCGGTGAACCCGATGTTCGTGAGCTTGTCGCCGGAGAACATCGCGTTGTGGAAGTGACTGTGGCCGTAGTCCTGGTAGTCGTCCCACTGGTTCGACTCGGGCTTGTCGTAACTGTCCGCGCTCGACCCGGTGATCGTCGCGCCCGCGTCGAGCTGGATCGTCACGTTGCTCTTCAGGTGGACCGTGTTGGCCGACTTGTAGTTCCCCGAGGCGAACCGGACGGTGCCGCCGCCCGCCGCGTTGGCTGCCGTGATCGCCTTGTCGATGGCGCCGGAATCGTTCGTGGACCCGTTTCCCTTGGCGCCGTAGTCCTTGACGTCGTAAACGCCGCCGGGCGCGGAGGTGGCGATGCCGGAACCGGCCACCACCAGTCCCGCGACCGCACAGGAGATCAGCAGGAATCTTTTCACCGTGAACCGCCTTGTCATGAATCGAGAAATACTCGGTATGACGGCGGAGCACTCAGCCTACGAGTGCCGCGAGCGCGGTGTCAAGATCACCGGGAAAGCGGAAAAGGAACCGTTCGCGGGAGACCCGGGGGACCCGCGCCACCCCCAGTGGGACGCGGGTCCCCCCGGTGTTCGTGTGGACGGAAGATCGATGGGGACACCGACCGGACTCCGGCGTCCTTTCGGGATTTTCGCAGTCTACCTTCGCGGAGCCCGGTGAAAACGTGCATTCGTCATGGTCCGGACCATGAATCCGGCATAACCCGCGCGGCTCAAGCGAACCCTACGCCGGACGTCAGCAGGTGGAACGCCCGTTCGGCCGCCACGACCGCCTCCGGGTGCCGCCGGGCCGCGGGAACGCCGGCCGCGACGGCGTCCATGTTCGCCGTGGCCAGCGTCCGGCGGACGGCCGCGATCTGCGCGGCGGCCAGCCCGGCGTCGGGCGCCGGGACGCCGGCCTCGGCGAGCGCCCCGGCCAGCGCCGCCTCCCCCGCGGACGTGAACTCGGCGAGCCGCGCCACCAGCGCCGGCGTGCCGGTGACCAGCTGGAACACGGCGAGCACCGCGGGCTCGTCGCACAGGCCCGTCACCGGCGACCGCTCTTCGAGGCCCCGCAGGAACGCCTCCCGCAGGGCCGCCAGCGCGCCCTGCCCGGGCCGCCGGGCGCGGACGACGTCCGCCGCGTCGGTCTCGTGGTCGGCGAACCGGTGCAGCACCAGGTCTTCCTTCGTCGGGAAGTAGGCGAAGAGGGTCCGCTTGGACACCTCGGCCACCCGCGCCACCTCGGCGACCCCGACGGCGTCGAACCCGCGCTCGGTGAAGAGCCCGATGGCCGCCGTCGAGATCGCCGCCCGCGTGCGGAGCTTCTTGCGCTCCCGCAGGCCCAGTTCTTCGCTCACGTCACTCAGCGTAGCGCCCGGGTGTCAGACCTTCTGCAGGCCAGGCCGTCCTGCTTGCACTACGTAGCTGACGTCGTTCTTGATCACGACCGACGCCGGGTCGTAGACGCTGGTGTCGGACGTCGTCATGAAGTCGGCCCGCATCTGCCCCGGCGTGGTCGTGACGCGGACGTAGCCGCGCTCGCCCTTGCAGTACTTGATGTGCGGGTTGTTCGCCAGCCAGGCCGCGCTCGGCGGGGTCGCGGTGTCGCTGTTGCTCGTCACCGACGTCGTGACCAGCTCCGAGCCGATCAGCGGGTCGCTGTGGTCGAAGTAGTCGAGCCGCAGGTCGGCGGCCCAGTGCCGGTGGACGTCGCCGGTGAGCACGACCGGGTTGGCGACCTTCCGGTCGACCCAGCCCTTCGCGATCCGGTCGCGCGAGGCCTCGTAGCCCTGCCAGGAGTCGGGGCTCTCGCAGGTGGCCTTGTCGCCGTCGCCGTCGCGCGTGGCGAAGAAGACCTGCTGGCCGAGGAAGTCCCAGGTGGCCGGGTGCGACTCGAACTGCTTGAGCAGCCACGCCTCCTCGGTGCTGCCCAGGATGCTGCGCGAGGTGTTGCGCATGTCGGTGCAGGCCGGGCCGGCCGAGCCGGACGGGTCGGCCACCTGCGCGTTGCGGTACTGACGCGTGTCGAGCATGTGGAACCGGGCCAGGTTGCCCCACATGAGCTGCCGGTACAGCTGGATCGACGCGCCGTTCGGCTTCGCGGTCGAGCGGATCGGGGTGTGCTCGTAGAACGCCTGGAACCCGGCGGCCTTGCGCGCGGCGGACGCGGGCGAGGTGGTGCCGTTCCAGTTGTTCATGACCTCGTGGTCGTCGAAGACGACGACCCACGGCGCGATCGCGTGCGCGGCCTGCAGGTCGGCGTCGGTCTTGTGCTGGCCGTGGCGGGCGCGGTAGAGCGCCAGCGTGGTCGTGTCGTCGGGGACGGCGAGGCTGCGCGGGTTGCGCTCCGCCGCGACCCGGCCCGACTTCTTCTCGTAGATGTAGTCGCCGAGGAACAGCACCAGGTCCGGGTCGTCGGCCACGACGCCCTTGTACGCGTGGTAGTAGCCCTCCTCCCAGTGCTGGCAGGAGGTGAAGCAGTACTTGAGCTGGTTGACCGCGGCCCCGGCGGCGGGCGCGGTGCGCGTGCGGCCGACCGGCGAGATGTAGCCGGAGCTCTTGAACCGGTAGAAGTACTCGCGCGCCGGCTGCAGCCCCACCGGTTCGATGTGGACGCTGTGCGCGGCCGCGCGGACCGCGTTCACCGAGCCGGTCTGCACGATCGAAGAGAACGCCTCGTCGTTCGCGATCTCCCAGTCGACCGCGTAGGTGGCGTCCGGCATGCCGCCGTAGCCGTCGGCGTTGAGCGGCGCCGGCGCGAGTCTCGTCCAGAGCACCACGCTGTCGGGAAGCGGATCGCCGGAGGCGACGCCGAGCTGGAAGGGGTCGTGGATGGTGGGCGCGGCCGCCGTGGTGCGGGCGTTCGCCCAGGACGGCAGCGCCGCCGACGCCGCGGTGGCGGTGACCGCGGCGAGCCCGCCGAGCAGGACCTTGCGCCGGTTGACCTGAACCATGTCGGAAATGCCTTTCGGGGAAGGGGAGCCGCGGTCAGGCCGCGAAATCGGTGATGCCCTCGGAGCAGGACTTCAGGTCGGGCTTGGCGGTCGTGTAGTTGGCGACGCAGACCTTGTAGAACACCCAGCCGCCGTGCGGGACGGTGACGGCCTTGTCGACCTTCGTGCCCTCGCCACCGGAGTTCCAGACGTAGAACGGCCCGGCACCGCCCTTGAGCCAGTACGCGACGACGGCCGAGTAGCCGTCGGCGTCCGTGTCGTAGACGAGGAAGTGCGAGTCGGACGAGCGGTACTGCCCTTCGCCCGCGCAGGCGTCGGCGCACTGGCCGCTGCCCGAACCGACGCCGCAGTCGGGCGCGATCCGCTGGTCGGAGCCGGTGTAGACGTAGGTGTCCGAGATGTACCCGCCGAGCGCGGGCACGTAGTCCCACAGCGTGCTCGTGCCGTAGGTCCCGGTCACCGACGAACCGGTGATCTGGCAGTCGATGGCGACCGACGCGCCGTTCGCGACGGTCTTGACGGCCGTGGCCCCCGCGGTGGGTGCCCGGCGGACGTTGAGCGGGTCGCCGGCGGTCTTGACGGTGCCGGTCGCCGCGGCCGACGCCGCGACCGCGCCGCCCACCGCCAGCGCGCCGACCGTCGCGAGGACGAGTCCTATTCCGGCCATCCGCCGGAGGTTCGAACGCTTCATGGCGGGAGCGTGACCCGGGCTCGTACACGACGCGTACAAAGGCCACGGACACTCCGAATGGATCTATCCCCGAGGTCGAACGGGTCATAGCATCCGCTCATGGGGGAACTCATCGGGCAGGTTGAGGCCACCTCGCTTACCATCCGCGTCCTCGGTCCGCTGGAAGTCACCGCTTCCGGGCAGGTGATCCCGCTCGGCGGGCCCAAGCCCCGGCTGCTGCTGGCCGCACTGGCGCTGCAGCCGAACGTCGTCGTGTCCGCGGACGTGCTGGTCGAGGTCCTGTGGCCGGAATCGGCCCCGCGCTCGGCCGCGGCGAACATCCGCACGTACGTCCATTCGCTCCGAAGACGGTTCGCCGAGCTCGACCCCGGCCTCGGCGACCGGATCAGCAGCCGGGCCTCCGGCTACCTGCTGACCGCGTCGCCGGAAGAACTCGACCACCTCGCGTTCACGGCCTTGGCAGGCGAGGCGCAGGAAGCGCTCGATCGCGCCGACGCCGAGAGCGCTCTCAAGCTGCTCGACCGGGCCGAAGCGCTGTGGCGCGGCGAAGTCCTCGAAGGGCTCCCGCACGACCACAGCTGGGGCGCGAGCGTCGCCCGGCTCGCCGAGCTCCGCCTGTCGGTGCAGGAACAGCGCCTGCGCGCGCGGATCGACCTCGGCCGCTGCGGCGAGGCCGTCGCCGAACTGCGCGGCCTGGTTACCGAGCACCCGCTGCGTGAAGAGCTGTGGGCGCAGCTGATCGTCGCGCTGCGCGCCGCCGGCCGGACCGCGGACGCCGTCGAGGCGTACGAATCGGCCGAGCGGGTCCTGCGCGAGGAGCTCGGCGCCGAGCCGGGCTCGCAGCTGCGGGAACTGCGCGCGACGCTCGTGTCCGAAAGCGTGCCCGCCGGGCGTCCGGTGGACTTCGTCCCGGTCTGCCAGCTGCCGCTCGACCTCCCGGATTTCACCGGCCGCGACGACGTGCTGCGCGAGGTCGCCGGTCTGCTGCGCGAGCGCGCGGACTCCGGCACGCCCGCGGTGGTCGTGCTCTCCGGCGCCCCCGGCGTCGGGAAGTCCGCGGTCGCCATCCGGATCGCGCACGCCGTGCGCGACGACTTCCCCGACGGCCAGCTGCACGTCGACCTGGCCGGCACGTCGTCGTCGCCGCGGGCGCCGATGGGCGTGCTCGCGGAACTGCTGCGGGCGCTGGGCATCCCGGACGCGGGCCTACCGAGGGAACCGGCCGAACGCTCGGCGCTGCTGCGCTCGCGGCTGGCCGGACGGCGGATGTGCATCGTGCTCGACGACGCCGGCAGCGCCGCCCAGGTCCGGCCGCTGCTGCCCGGGGCCGGCGCGTGCGCGGTGCTGGTGACCAGCCGGCTCCGGCTGCCCGGGCTCCCCGGGGCGACGCCGGTCGACGTCGACCTCCTGCCCGAGGCCGAAGGCGCGCGGCTCCTGCAGGGCATCGTCGGCGCCGAGCGGGTGGCCGCCGAGCCGGAGAGCGCCGCGGCGATCCTGCGCCAGTGCGGGCACCTGCCGCTGGCGATCCGGGTGGCCGGCGCGAAGCTGACGAACCGGCCCGGCTGGACGTTGCGGCTGCTGGCCGACCGCCTGCGCGACGAGCACCGCCGGCTCGACGAGCTGCGCGTCGGCGACCTCGCCGTCCGCGCGAGCGTGACGCTGTCCTACGACCTGCTGCCGATGTCGGCGGCCACGGCGTTCCGCGGGCTCGGCCTGCTCGGGCCGGTGCAGTTCCCGGCGTGGGCGGTCGCAGCTGTGCTGGGCCGCCGTGACGCCGAAGACGTCCTCGACGTGCTGGTCGACGGCCACCTAGTCGAGCTCGTCGGGTCCGATTCGGCCGGGCAGCCGCGCTACCGGCTTCACGACCTGTTGCGCGTGTACGCGGTGGAGCTGGCGGAGCAAAGTGACGCGGCGAAGACGCGCGCGGCGCTTCGGCGGGTTTTGGAGGGGTACCTCGCGCTGGCGCTGGAAGCCGCGCGGCGGATGCCACTGCACTTCTTCGGCATGTACTGCGACGAGGAACTGCCCCGGCCGGCGGTGCCCGCCGACGTCCTGCCCGACGATCCCGCCGCGTGGTTCGCCGCCGAGCGGCACACGAGCGTCGCGGCGGTCTCGCTGGCGGCCGAACAGGGCTTCGACGACCTGGCCTGGCAGCTGGCGTCGGCACTGACGCCGTACTTCGACCTGCGCGGGCACCAGGACGACTGGCACAGCACGCACACGATCGCCCTGGCGGCGGCCCGCCGGACGGGTTCGCTGCGCGCGGAGGCGATCGTGCAGCGCAACCTCGGCCAGTACCTGCTCTACCAGGACGAGTACGCCGGCTCACGGGTGGCGTTCGAGGAGTCGAAGGCGCTGTTCGAGCGGGTCGGCGACGCCCAGGGCGTGGCGATCGCGCTGACCGGCCTGGCCACGATCCTGCGCATCGACGGCGAGGACGGCCTTGCACTCGACCACTGCCACGAAGCGCTGAAGCTGTTCGCGGAGGAAGGCGACCCGAACGGCGAAGCGGTGGCGCGCCTCGGCGCGGGCGCGGTGTGGATGTCGCGCGGCTGCTACGCGGCGGCGAAGCGCTGGTTCACCGACGCGCTGGAGCTGTCGGCGGCGATCGGCGACCGCCACCGCGAGGCGCACGCGTACAAACGGCTGGGGTTGCTGTTCCAGCACCAGGGCAACCTGGCGGCCGCCCGCGAGCACGTCGACCAGGCGATCGCGATCTTCACCGAACTCGGCGACGACCACTGCGTCGGGTACGCGAACCAGAACCTCGGCGAGCTGTGCCTGCACAGCGGGGACTTCGCGCACGCGCAGCTGTTGCTGGTGAACTCGCTTTCGGTGCACCGCCGCAACGGGGACCGGCGGTCGGAGGCCGAGGTGTCGCAGCTGCTCGGTGAGCTGCACCGGGCGTTGTCGCAACCGGAGCGGTCCCGGGACTATTCGGAGCGCGCGCTGGCGATCTGGCGGGAGCTCTCGTCGCGGCCGCCGGAGCCCGTGACCTCGGTGGAGGAGCCGCCGCACATCGCTTCCGCTTGATGCTTGTACGGATCATGTACGCCACCCCGTCAGTCTTTCGCCACGTTCGAGTGAACGAGTGCGAGAGGAGAACCGGGGATGATCCGGATCAACAAAGCCGGCCGCGTGACCGCGGCGGTACTGGCCGCCGGGGCGGTGACGGCGCTGGCCGGAGCCCCCGCCCAGGCCGCCACCAACGCCACCTGGACCGCCGACGTGTCCACTGTGGACTACGACGACGTCAACGTGACCGGGGCGGGCGGAACCCTGACCCTGGCCGACGCCGCCTGGCACAGAACCGCGCAGGTCTTCGCCGGCAGTGAAGGCAGCCTCATCACCGCCGAGCACGCACTGGGCTCGCCGGCGAACCGCGTCAGCGCGCAGCTGTCCGCCGACACCCCCAAGGGCACCGCGGTCGACGTCGAGGTCCGCGGCCGCACCGGCGCGGACGACTGGACCGAGTGGACGCCCGCCGGCACCGCGTTCAAGACCGCCGTCAGCGCCGTGCAGGCGCGGATCAGCCTGCACAGCGACACCGATGGCGTCCGCCCGTCGGTGCGCGGCGTCGCGCTCAGCGCGGACAGCGTCCCGCAGGTGAACGCGCTGGCCGCCACGGCCGCGCTGACCTACAAGATCTTCGGCACCCGCGAAGGCCTCACGGGCCACACGACCGCCAACGGCCACGTGATCACCAGCCGCGACCACTTCGTCGCCCTGCCGTCCGGGCGCGGGCTCTCGCCCAAGGCCTCCGGCTCCTACAGCGTCCGCGTCTGCAAGACGGACAACAGCCGCTGCGAGTACGCGCCGGTGTGGGACGTCGGCCCGTGGAACACCAAGGACGACTACTGGAACCCGGCTTCCGTGCGGTACGAGTACAAGGACCTCCCGCAGGGGCAGCCCGAGGCGTACGCCGCCTACCACAACGGCTACAACGGCGGTAAGGACGACCTCGGCTACAAGGTCGGCAACCCGGCCGGCATCGACCTCGCCGACGGCGTCTTCTACGACGGGCTCGGCATGTCGGACAACGGGAACCTGAACGTCACGTACCTGTGGACGGGCACCGGCCCGACCGGCACGGTGAAGACCGCGGGCGACCCGATGAACGTCCGGGCGAGCGCGAGCACGTCGGCGGCGGTCAAGGGCCTCGCGGCGAACTACGCCAAGGTGAACATCGAGTGCTACGTCCTGGGCGACAGCGTCACCGGCACGTTCGGCACCAGCACGATCTGGGACCGGATCGGCCCGGACAACTACGTGTCGGACACGTACCTGCAGACGGGCTCCGACGAACCGGTCGCCCCCCTGTGCTGACCGGCGGCTCGAGTACGCCCCGAGTTTCGCGTGGTTGACTGCCCTCATCCCCGCGAGAAAAGCGAAGGCCCGGCGTCCCCCGCCGGGCCTTCGCCCTTTCCCCGGTATTCCGCTCACCGGTCCATCATTCACATTCCTGAACATATGCCCGCCCGCTGTACACGTCGTGGCGACTGTGAAAAACTCCGGGCACCTGGAACATTTCCCCACACGGAATGGCGGGCACCTGTGAGCGTTACCCGGAGAACCCTGCTGACCACCGCGGCCGGTGCCGCGGTGGCGGTGAGCGCCAGCACTTCCGCGGCCGCGGCCGCGAGCACTTCGACCACCTTCGACCAGGCATCGGTCACCCGGACGCTCCGCCAAGCGGCCGACTACGCAGTAGCCAAGCTCCGCGCGGTCGCCCCCGGCGTCACTGCGTTTCCGGTCGGCACGAAGTTCGAGAAATGGACCTATTCGCAGAATGGCGACTGGGTCGGCGGATTCTGGCCCGGCCAGT
Organism: Amycolatopsis ponsaeliensis; assembly: GCF_030182635.1. NCBI lineage: Bacteria > Bacillati > Actinomycetota > Actinomycetes > Pseudonocardiales > Pseudonocardiaceae > Amycolatopsis > Amycolatopsis ponsaeliensis. The sequence continues at coordinate 7,280 of NZ_JAPZLD010000064.1, read as the reverse complement.
TGTGGCTGGCCTGGCTGCACAGCGGCGACGAACAATTCAAGACCCTCGCGCTGGCGTCCGCGGAGAAACTCGCGCCGCGCCAGAACGACACCGGCACGCACGACCTCGGTTTCCTCTTCTACCCGTCGTGGGTGACCGCGTGGCGGCTCACCGGCGACGACAAGTGGAAGGCGGGCGCGGTGCAGGCCGCGGCGTCGCTGATCAAGCGGTACAACCCGGCCGGGAAGTTCATCCGCGCCTGGGGCGCGCTGACCGATCCGAAGGACGCCGGCCGCGTCATCATGGACACGATGATGAACCTCGACCTGCTGGCCTTCGCGAGCAAGCAGACTCAGGATCCGCAGTACCTCGACATCGCCGTGGCGCACGCGAAGACCGCGCAGAAGAACTTCGTCCGCCCGGACGGGTCGACCCCGCACGTCTTCGACTTCGACCCGGTCACCGGCGCGCCGGTCGGGCCCAACACGGTGCAGGGCTACAGCCCGGCGTCGTGCTGGTCTCGCGGGCAGGCGTGGGGCGTCTACGGGTTCACGACCATCCACCGCCGCACCGGTGACCAGGAGTTCCTGACCACCGCCCGAAAACTCGCGGACTTCGCGCTGTCCCGCCTGACCTCCGACCACGTGCCGGTGTGGGACTACCTCGCGCCGCAGGCCCCGAACGACGTCAAGGACGCCTCCGCCGGCGTGATCATGGCCTGCGGCCTGCTCGACCTCGCCGAGATCACGCACCGCACGCAGTACCGGGACAGCGCGCTGCGGATCCTCGAGGCCGTCTCGCAGACGTGCCTGACGACGAAGTCCACCCGGGCCGAGGCGAGCGTCGCGCGCTGCACCCGCAACCGGCCGGCCGAGGACGGCATCGAGGTGTCACTCCCCTACGCCGACTACTACCTGCTGGAAGGCATCCTGCGGGTGCTCGACCGGCGGAAGGTCGACCGCGCCGTCGACCTGTCGAGCGTCTGACCCCGCCGGGGAGGCCGCCACCTCCCCGTCAGTGCTGGTGGTGGGCGTGCACCTTCGCGTGGCCGAGGCCGCGCCCGATCATCCACTTGTTCACCGGCACCGTGACCACGAACGCGATGGCCAGCGAAAGCGCCAGGGCCAGCCAGAAGAGGAAACTGGCGAGGCCGGCGTTCATCGCCCCGGGGATCGCCACGACGACCGTGTTGTCGATCAGTTCCATGACGGCGATCGACACGGTGTCCGCGGCCAGCGCGACCTTGAACGCCGCCGCCGGGGACAGCCCCGACTTCAGCACGCCCCGCATGGTGAGGCCGTAGCCGAAGACGAACGCCAAGACGATCGACAGGACGACGGTCGCCGCGTTGTGCAGGCCGAACGCCGTGCCGAGGACCATGCCGAGCACCTCGCCGATCGCACAGCCGGTCAGGCAGTGCAGGGTCGCCTGGATCGCCGTCGCCCACGAAGCTCCGTACTGTTCGCTCATGCCCGGTACTATACCCCCAAGGGGTATCGACGCGCGTGTCTCACGCGCCACAGCGTGGTCCCCGGCGGGACAGTGCGAGCGCCATGGCGGCCGACAGCGGGCAAGTACGGAACGGTCAGCCACCGTCACCCAGCGTAGCCGACACCGCCGACCAGGCGAAATTCCGCCTTAAGCCACGAAGGAGAACTCGCTTCCGTAACCCTTTGCGCACACCCCGTTGACCACCGTTACGCGGGGCCCTACCTTCCCCCTTGGTCTCCACCGCGCGCAGACCGTTCGAAAGTCCTGAGGAATGGGTGGGGATGCGAGGGCCGACGAAGACGTCCCGGCTGGTCGCGACGCTGCTGCTGAGCGCGGCGCTCGCGCTCGGGGGCTGCTCGGAACAGCTGGGCAGCGCCCCCGCCGATGCGCCGACGCGGATCGTGTTCGTGCCCAAGGTCGGCGGCATCCCGTACTTCCAGGCGATGGACGCGGGCGGCGTCGAAGCGGCGAAGCAACTGGGTGTGCAGTGGTCCACCATCGGCCCGAAGACCGTCGACCCCGCCGACCAGGTCACCATCATGCGCCAGCTCATCGCGCAGAAGGTCGACGTCATCGTCGTCGCGCCGAACGACCCGGCCGCGCTCGCGCCGGCCATCGCCGAGGCCCGGGCGAAGGGCATCCACGTGCTCACCTCGGACACCGACGCGCCGGGCACGCAGCGCGAGGTGTTCGTCAACCAGGCCAGCGCCGACGGCATCGGCGCCGCGCTCACCGACGCGCTGATGAAGCGGACCGGCGGCACCGGCAAGTACGCGATCGTCTCGTGCGGCCCGGCCGCCGCGAACCTCAACACGTGGATCTCGGTCCAGAAGGAGTACACGGCCAAGCACTACCCGAAGGCTCAGGTCGTCGAGACCGTGTACGCGGGCGAAGACCAGGACAACGCGACGAACCTGGCCAAGGAGCTGATGGCCCGCCACCCGGACCTCACCGGCCTGGTCGGCGAGTGCACGACGTCCGCGCCCGGGGTCGCGAAGGCGGTCCGCGAGCAGCAGAAGATCGGGCAGGTGTTCACCGTCGGCGTCGGGACGCCGCAGTCGATCAAGCCGTTCCTGCTCGACGGCTCGTGCTCCGAGTCGGTGCTGTGGAACGTCGAGTCGCTGGGCTGGCTGACCGCGTGGACGGCGAAGCAGGTCGCCGACGGCAAGCCGCTGCTGCCGGTCAACAGGGTGAACCTGGAGTTGCCGGCGGTGAGGTACGACGTCGAGTCGAAGACCGTCCTGCTGGGCGATCCGCTGCTCATCACCGCCGACAACGTCGACCAGTTCAAGTACTGACGGCTACCGCACGTCGATCGTGACCGTCGCGGTGCTCGTCACCGCGGGGAGCTTCGCCGTGTCGACCGCGAGGTACTCGCCGTCGTCCTGACGGCCGTCCGGCAGCGTCTTCGGGTGCAGCGCGTACGGCGGGGCCGCGTTCGTCACGCCGTCGATGCCGAAGTCGTTGTCGTTGCTGATCACGACGGTCCGGCCGCCGTCGGTGGTCGCGACGCCCTCGACCTTGTCGTGCCCGAAGAAGCCACCGCTCGGGTCGAGGCTCGTGACGAGGGCACCCAGGTCGAGGTACAGCTTCTTGCTCACCGGCTTGATCCCGGCCGCGGCGAGGTCCTTCGTCGCCTGGGCCGTGGTGTCCTTGCCGACGTAGGCGTCGATGCTCTTCCCGCCGACGAGCAGGCCGCCCTTGACGGCGTCGTACCCCGCGGCCCGCGGGCCGACGTCGGTGGCGCCGGTCAGGTCGATCTCGAAGAGCTTCTTGTAGGCGCCCGGCTCCATTTTGCCGTCGCGCTCGTCCACCAGGAACCGTGTCGCCGAGAGCGCGGTGATCTCGCTGACCGCGGTGCCGGTGGTGTCCGGGTCGTCGAGCAGGTAGAGGTATTCGTGGGTGGCGCGGGTGCGCAGGTCGACGGTGACGATCCGCAGCGTGGTGACGTTGCCCGGCTTCTTCGTCAGGTCCGGCTGCTGCAGGGCCGACTGCATGACGCCGACGAGCGTCCGGCCGTCCGGGGTCAGGGTGAGGCCTTCCATGCCCTTGTTCGGCACGCGGTACTTCAGCTCGGCCGGCAGCGAGCCGTCGAAGGGCGAGAGCCGCTCGAGCGCGCGGCCGTCGCGGCCGAAGTGGGTGATGAAGGGGCCGTACTCGTCGGAGACCCAGAAGGTGCCGTCCCGCTGCGCGACGAGGCCTTCGGAGTCGTAGCCGTTCGCCGACTGCGGCAGGACGTTCCCCTCGAGGTCGACGATCTTCTCGCCGGTGTCGGCGAGCGGGCTGACCTGGCCGTTGTAGGGGGTGCCGTCCTGGGCGCGCAGCGCGATGGTCTTCTCCAGCACGGCCTTGCCGTCGCGGAGCCGGAACTTCCCGATGGCCGGGGTGAACGCGGGCAGCGGCTCGATCTTGCCGCCGTCGGGGGCGTCGACGTTCGGGCCGCGGTCGGTGAGGCCGTAGAACTCGTTCTTCTCGCCGGGCACGGGGGTGAGCGCGGAGCCGTACGCGCCGCCCTTGATCTGGACGCCGCCGATGGTGGCAAGCGGCTTGAGGGCGGTCGGGTAGAGCTTGACGGCGTCGGAAACGGTGTAGGTGAAGGAATCCCGGCCGGTGAAACCGGGCGCGGGGGTGTAGCGAAGGGTGCCGTCGGCGGCGAGGTCGACGCTCCCGTGCGCGGCGGCGGTGTGCCGGACGACGGCGGTGCCACGGTCGTTGCCGAGCAGATCGGCGGTCAGGCTCCGCCCGGCGTGGGTGCGGAGGTGATCGTCCTTCGCCCGCGGCCCGTGGTCGTGCGCTTCCGCCGGCCCGGCGGCCAGCGGCAGTGCCAGCACCCCGGCGACCAGGGCCAGTGTTACCCGCTTCATCCCGTTTCTCCTCCTCCGGCGCGTGGACCGCACCGGAGGAGGAGTCTTCGTGGCCGAAGTGGACGGGGGTTGGCTTCGAGGAGGCCGGGGCGTTAACGGTGGGGCCGGAGGGTGTGGTGGTCGCCTCGTCCGGGCGGGTCGGTGGTCGCCTCGCCCGGGCACGACCGGCGCCACGGGAGCCGGCATCGCCGCACGACACACGGCCGTGCGGCGGCTTCTAGCCGGGCACCTCGGCCGGTCTGCCGCCGCTGGGGGGGTGGGTGGGTGCCAAAGTGTTAACCCCCCCCGGCCCCCCCCCACGACCGTGGGGACGTCAGCGGTGCCGGCGGGCGTGCTGGTCCCGGCGTCGAGCCTCGCGCTGCCGCGCCGCGTCAGCGGTGGCGGCGGTGGGCCACTGCTGCTCCGCCGCCCAGGACCAGGATCAGGGCCGTCAGTCCCCAGCGGCGTTTCTCCTTTGTCTTCACCGCCGTGCCGTCGACCACCGGCTCCGGCTTCTCCGTCGGCTGCACGTACCGCTTCGACGGGGGTGCGGTCGGTGCCGGGGCCAGCTCGACCGGGGTGGCCACCGGGGTCGGGGTCGGGGTGGGTGTCAGTGCCGGGGCCACCGCCTGCTCCACCGGGGGCGGCTGCGACGGTGGCGGCGGCTCCGGCGCCGGTGTGGTCGGCGTCGGTGCGGGAGGCGGTGGCGGTGGCGGTGGCGAGTTCGGCGGCACCGAGGGTGGTGAGTTCGGCGGCACGGAAGGGGGCGAATTCGGCGGTATCGAAGGGGACTCCGAGGTCGTCGTGGGAGGCGGCGGAGACTCGGCGAAACACCCGGCCGCGTCCCCGCTCACCAGCGCCGGCCCGGTCGACACTTCCACCGCCGGGCCCGAACCGTCCCGCGGCAACCGGTACGTCACGCTCCGGCGCCCGTCCCGGTTCGCCGTCGCGTAGATCGCGTCCGGCCCGAGCACCACCGACCCGTACGCGCCCCCGGGCGGGAAGCGCAGCTCCGGCGCCGGCGCGACCTTGCCCGTCGACGGGTCCACCGTCACCACCGCACCGTCTCCGCGCGAAGTCGTCGAGATCCCGTACAGCAGGCCGGAAGAAGAGTCGTACGCGAAGTCGTCGACCCCCACCGCGAGCGACACCGGCCGCAACGCCGTCCGGTGCACCACGCGCACGTAGTCCGCCGACGCCGGGTCGATGTCCACTGTGTACAGATCGCTGTCCTGCCGCACGTACCAGCGGTTCCCGGCGATCGCGCCCGCCGTCGCCCCGGTGACCTGGCTCCACACCGGACGCTGCGCGCCCGCCCGGCCGACCACGCCGAGGTCCGTCACCGCGCCCGACGCGTCGATCCGCACCGCGTGCGAACCGTGGTCGTACCGGCCGCGACGCGTTCCGTCGGCGACGCCGTACACCGCGTCCTGCGCGGCCGAGTACCCCATCGCGTTGATCCAGTACCCCGCCTGGGTCAGGCGTTTCGTCGCGCCGCCGGGCAGGGACAGCAGCCGCAACGTCGTCGGTGCGCCGTCGCGTTCGTTCTCCGCCTGCAGGACCGTGCAGCCCGCCGGGTCCTGGGCCGCCGGGCGGTGGGACGACGCGGGCGCGAGCCAGCCCGTCGCCGCCAGCAGGGCCGAGACCGCCGCGGCCACGCCGAGCATCGCCGCCCAGCGGGCCCGCCTGCCGGTCAAGCCAGCCTTTCCAGCGCGCCGGTGAACGCCTCCGCCGGGATCTTCGCGCCGCCGCTGAACGGGTTCTGCAGCTGGTAGATCGCGAACAGCAGCAACGTGATCGTGCCGGCCAGGGTGGAGACGATGATGATGTGCGCGGCCAGCCGCGTGCCGCCGAAGAGGTTGGGCAGCAGGATCGCGGTGATCAGGCTGCCGAGGATCAGCGCGAACCAGACGACCGCCCCGACCCCGCCGCCGCCCGCGTTGTTCAGCCGCTGCGTGCGGGCCTGGTAGACCGCCCAAAGCTGGTTGCTCGCCTCGGTTTTGCGGTCGATCTGCCAGTCTCCATCGACTTCGGCGGCCGCGACGGCCTGGCGCATCTGGTCCAGCTGCGTCCAGCCCGTGGCGGGGATGTCACTGCCGCCGCTCAGCTTCGGCCACTCCTGCTGTTCGACGGTCTGCGCGTACGCGATGGCGAGCTGGTGCACGCGGTCCTTCGTCTCGGCGGGCAACGCGTCGGCCGCCCAGGTCGCCGCGACCAGGCTGTCCGCCTCGGTCTGCGCGTCCTGGCTCGCGCCGCCGACCGCGTCGAACAGCGAGATGAGCACGAACGCGACGAGCACCGCGTGCAGCCCGCCGACGATGGTGAACACCTGGCCCGCCGCGTCGTTGTTGTCGGGCCGTCCCTCGTCCCAGCCGAAGCGGCGGACCAGGTACGCGATCACGCCCCCGACGAGAGCCGCGCCGGCCACCCAGAGACCGCCGGCCACGAAGATGTTCATCCACGTCCTTTCCCGCCAAGCGGATTCACCGCCGGATCGCTCAAGTTAGCCACCCATTTCCGAGCGGACAACCGAGAATTGTTCGATTCATCCGAGTGGCCTCACCCAGGCCGCGACCATAGCCGGTTCGGCGCAGTTCACCGCCGCCGGGGTGGCCTGCGCCGTGCCCCACCGCGACGACGAATTCCCCTTACGGGCTGCGATTTTCCCGACCGGGTGACGACCGGGAACAGCGGGTGATGACCGGCCGGCACGCGACGGGAGATGATGCCCGGAATGGCCGGAAACCAACCAGGTGATCAGCCCGCCGACTCGATCGTGTCATTGTGTGCGCGGGCGCCGTTGCTATGTTGATTCTTCGTTGCCAGCCTCGGGCATTCCCGGCTTACGAATGATTGGGTGGTTCTCGCTGTGACTGTCACCGACCCGGTGGACTCCGACCAGGCCCCGCTGAGCCTCGGACGGGCCGCCGCCCGCACCCTGGCCACGACGACCAAGTCGGTCCCCCA
>NZ_JAPZLD010000063.1:0-54867 GCF_030182635.1 Amycolatopsis ponsaeliensis | reverse complement strand
TTCGCCGGGCTTTTCGCGGATGAGTTCTTCGGAGACGCCGTCATCCGGGTGGGTGCGGGGGCTGAGCCCCCGCGGGGGCGGCGGCCCCCCCCCCCCCCCGGCCGGGGCGCCCCCCCCGGGGCCCCACGACCGCGCTCCGCACCGGCCCGGTCCGGGCAGTGCGGTCGGAGCTCACTCCGCGGCCCGCGGTGGCGGGACGTCCGCGCAGGTCAGCCCGGTGGACGGCGAGCCGGGGAGGCGACGCCACCTTCGACGGTACCGAACCGCGGTGACCGTTCCGTCCTCCGGACGGAGGCAGCGCTCCCCGAAGTGGGTGAAGCCCGTGGAGTTCACTCCAACGGCCGCATCCGGTTCGGGGCGCCATACCCTCAGCCCGCGCGCAACGCCGAATCGTGCGCGATCGCGTGCTGGACGACGGAGATCAGCACCTGCTTGGCGGAGTCGCGCTCACGCGCGTCGCACGCCATGATCGGGACCGACGGCGCGATGGTGAGCGCGTGCCGCACGTCCTCGATCTGGTGGTGCAGAAGCCGGTCGAAGCAGTTGATGGCCACGACGTAGGGCAGCTTCCGGTTCTCGAAGAAGTCGATCGAGGGGAACGCGTCGGCGAGCCGCCGCGTGTCCACCAGCACGACCGCTCCGATGGCACCGACCGCGAGGTCGTCCCACATGAACCAGAACCGGTGCTGACCAGGGGTGCCGAAGACGTACAGCACCAGGTCCGAGTCCAGCGAGATGCGCCCGAAGTCCATCGCCACGGTCGTGGTGGTCTTGTTCGGCGTCGCCGAGGTGTCGTCGTGTCCGACGCTCGCCTCGGTCATCATGGCCTCGGTGGTCAGCGGGTCGATCTCCGAGATCGCCCCGACCATCGTTGTCTTCCCCGAACCGAACCCGCCGGCGACCACGATCTTGGCCGACGAGGTCGGACCCGTCACCTGCGGCGCGTTCGCGTCGGAGTCAAATTCTCCGAAGCCCACTGAGCACCCTTTCCATGAACTCGATACTCGGCCGGTCACCCACGGTCTGGTTGCTGGAGTGCACCAGCACCAGCCCGAGCCCCGCCACGTCACCAATCAACACCCGCACCACACCGAGCGGCAGGCGCAGCAGCGCCGCCACCTCGGCCACCGACCGGGTGTCGAGGCACAGGTCACAGATCGACCGGTGCTCGGGCACCCGGACCCGGTCGAGCATCCGGCCCTGGTCACTGGTCGAGATCAGCGCCTCGATCGCCAGATCGAGAGTCGCCTTCGTCCGGCCCCGGGTCCGGAAGTACGGCCGGACCAGGCCGGACGTCTCCATTTCGGTCGGCGCCGGCTCGTCGACGTACTCCTGGTGGGCCTGCCGCGGCAGCGCCGCGGCCAGCTCGCCGGAGTCCAGTCCCGCCGAGTAGTCACGATCGTTGCTGTACGCGGCGAAGTCGTGCGCGTCGTACAACGGCCCGCTCGACCCGCCGAACAGCTCCGCTCCGGGGCCGCCCAGCAGCCGGTCGCGGTACTCGCCGCTACCGGGCTGGATCGGCCGGATCGGTTCCTGACCGGCATTGCTGTCGGTCAGCCAGTTCGGCGGCTCTCGCACGGGGTCGTTGTCGGACGCCTGCACCCGGCGTGACCGCCACTCGCGGTCGACCCGTTCCCGGAACGACTGCCAGTCCTCCCGGCCGTCGTCCGAATGCTCGGACCACCCGCCGGAGAAGTCGTCACCGAGCCGGCCATCGCCCCTCAAGCGCCCGTCGTCCACGGCTCTCTCCTCGGTTCCCGGGTCCTCAGCGGCGGACTGCCGAGCCCTGCAGCTGGGCCCGCATCTCCGGTGTCAGCTGCTGGCCGACCCGCTCCACCAGCAGGGTCATCTCGTAGACGACCAGGCCGATGTCGCTCTCCGGCGAACCGAGCACCGCAAGGCAGGAACCGTCGGAAACCTGCATGAGGAAGAGGAAGCCGTTGGCCATCTCCACGACGGTCTGCGCGACCGTCCCGCCTTCGAACACCTTGGCCGCACCGCGTGCGAGGCTCGTGAGCCCCGACGCCACCGCCGCCAGCTGGTCCGCCCGGTCCTTCGGCAAGCCTCGCGAAGCCGCCAGGAGCAGGCCGTCGGCCGACACCACGACCGCGTGGGCCGCGCCGGGCACCCGGTGCACGAAATCCGTGATCAGCCAAGCGAAGCTGCCGGCATTGTTCGCCTTGGCATGCGCTTGGCCGTTCGGCTGCGCGGAGCCACCCGGCTGCATTGCACCCGCCCGTGTCACTTTCGCTCCTCACTGCTGTCTGTGGTGTTGCCACGCCCCGGAACCCTGCTGCTTTCCAGCTGTTCGTCGGCCGGGAGCTCCTTCAACGCATGCCGGCCGGAGGTGTAGCCACGCTGGAAGCTTGCCATCCTGCTCCGCGCCGCGGACGCCGAGCGGGTGATCGCACCCTTTCCGGGCATGCCCGCGGTGTTGTCCGCGAAGTTGTTCTGCGCCGGCCCGTCGGACGAAGGACCGTTGATCGACCCCGGCACCAGGTAGGCGTTCGGGACACGTTTGGGCAGCCCGGCCGTGGTGATCTCTTCGTTCTTGGCCTCCAGCAGCGACTGCGCCTTCTGCCAGCCGTCGTCGGAGGCACTGTGCCAGCCGTCGTCGGGCGGGAGGAGCGGGTGCCGGGTCGCCGCGGTCGGCAGCAGCTCGTCGGCCGGCCCGGGCTCGGGCACGCGCTCACGCTCGGGAGCACGCTCGCGCTCCGGGCGCCGGCTGACCGGCTCGGCGACGACGGTCCGCTCCGCCACCGGCTCGTCGGAGCCGGTGAGCGGCGGGAGGTTCGGGTCTTCACCCTCGCTCTGCGTCGGGACCGGGTCGGCCACCGAGTCGTCGCCTTCACTGAACCAGCGTGACAGCACCGACTGGTAGATCGGCAGCCGCCGGGTGGGTACATCGTCCTCGAGGGCCGACGGACCGACCTCCTCCGCACGCGGCGGGGGTGGTGGCGGCTCCTCGGGCGGGACGTACTTCGGCTCGCGCTTCGGCAGGACCAGCGGCGCGAACTGCGTGTCGTTCGCCCTCGAGCTGGCGCCCTCGCCGTTCGGCGACGGCGTCAGCGGCGCGAGGTCTTCGGCGGTCGGCCAGGCCGGCACCTCGGGCTTCGGCAGCTCGGGCGACAGGAACGGGCCCGCCGCGCGGCCACCGCTGACCAGGTCGTCCAGGCTGATCGGCTGGTCGAGCGGGACCAGCCCGCCCTGGTTCGCCACCGGTTCGTGCACCGGCGGAGGCGGGGGTGGCGGCGGTGCCGAAGGCGGGATCGGCGTGTGCGCCTGCGTCTGGTCGTAGTCCGAACGCGCGGCCGGGATCGGGATGCTCGGCATCGACATCGACGTCTCGGACCGGTTCGGCGGCAGCGGGGTCTGCCGCGTCATGCCCGGGCGGAGCTGGGTGAGCAGCTCGGCCGGGACGACGACGCGGGCGATCACGCCACCCTCGATGTCCTCGTTCTCGCGCAGCCGCACCTCGATGCCGTGGCGCTTGGCCAGCCGGGAGACCACGTACAGGCCCATCCGGCGGGTCACCGACACGTCCAGGTCCGGCGGCTCGGCGAGCCGCCCGTTGACCTCGGCCAGCCGCTCGTCGCTCATGCCGACACCGTGGTCGGTGACCTGGATGGCGAGGGCCTTCCGGCGGGTCACCACGGCGCGGACGATGACCTTCGTCTCCGGCTCGGAGAAGTAGGTCGCGTTGTCGAGCAGCTCCGCGAGGACGTGCACGAGGTCGTGGATCGCGAGGCCCTGGACCGCGACGTCGGGCACGATGCCGACCTCGATCCGGGCGTACTGCTCGATCTCAGACACCGCTGCACCGATGACGTCGGCGGCGGGCACCGGCTTGGGCACGGACTTCGCCAGGCCGGCACCGGAAAGCACCAGCAGGGACTCACCGTTGCGCCGCAGCCGGGTGGCCAGGTGGTCGAGCTCGAACAGGCTCGCCAAGTGGTCCGGGTCCTGCTCGTCGGCCTCGAGGCGGTCGATGACGCCGAGCTGGCGTTCCACCAGCCGCTGCGACCGCCGGGAGAGGTTCACGAAGATGCCGTTGACGTTCTCGCGCAGGAGGGCCTGCTCGGCGGCCATCTTGACGGCCTGTTCGTGGACGATGTCGAACGACCGCGCGACCTCGCCGATCTCGTCGCGTGAGGTGACGGGCACCGGCTGGACGGCCTTCTTCGAGGCGCCGACCGGGTCCGGGTCGTCGAGGATCGCCTGCACCGTTTCGGGCAGCCGGGTGTACGCGACGTCCAGCGCGCTCTTCCGCAGGATCCGCAGCGGGCGCAGCATCAGGCGGGCGACGATGAGCATCAGCGCGATCGCGGCCGCCAGCGCGGCGAGCACGATGGCACCGCCGACCCAGGCCGAGTTGACCGCCGCCGTGGCGAGGTCGTCGGCACGGGTCTTGAGCTGGGCCAGCAGGTTCGACTCGACCGCGTGCAGCTTGTCCGCCGACACGGTGCTGTCCTTGCCGAGCGCCGTGGTGTCGATGCTCGGCGCGTCACCCAGCTGGGCGAACGAGAACGCCGCGGTCTGGATCCGGCGGCGGTCGTCGACCTCCGGGCCGGAGTACGTGTCGTTGTAGAGCTGGCGCTGGTCGTCGTCGGCGTTCGCGAGGAAGGCCGCGACCGAGGCGTCCGCACTGGAGGCCGACGCACGCGTCTGGTCCAGGAGGTCACCGGGGAAGTTCCCGCGGAACGCGGCGATCTGCAGCTCGGCGTCGGAGCGGGTGGTGAACTCCTTCGCCTCGCTGATCGCCTGCGTGCTCGTGCCGAGCCGCAGCACGTCCCGGTCGGTGACCGCGGTGGTCACCTCGCGGCCGAGCTCGATCAGCGCGTCGAGGATGCCGGAGTAAGCGGTCATCACCGTGATGTCCGGCAGGCCGTTCGCGGTGTTGAACGCCGCCCGCAGCGGGCGCAGGGCGTCGAGGCGCTGGATACCGCGGGTGTAGCGGTCCTTGGTCGCCTGGTCGTCGTAGCTGAGGGTCGACGCCGCGTTGCGCAGGTCGGTCACCTCGCGGTCGACCTTGGCGATCTGCGCGTCGAGGCCCGTCTGCAGCAACTGGTTCGCGGACGCGATCCGGGCGACGGCCAGCGAGCGCTCGTTCTGCAGTTCGTGCACGACCGTGGTGACCTTGACCGCGAACGCGACCTGGTCGGCGGTGTGCTGGAACTCGGTCGCCTGCTGAGCGTCGTCGACCACGCGCAACGTGCCCAGTGTGAGCGCCGTCAACGTCGGGATCAGGAGGATCGCGGCCAGCTTGGACCGCAGCCTCCAGTCGCGCATGCCGGAGAACAGCCCGGCCTTCCGGCCCGGAGCATCTCCGGGCGACTGCGCGGGGGTCCCTCCTACCCCCGCGGCGTCTTCGTTCGGCACCGCCGCACCACCATCATCGTTCGTGCTATGGAAACCCTGGTCGGTCCAGCGCCCGCCAGGGCGCATCGCGTTCTCCTCAGCCACTCGTCTGCACGCTCCCGGCGCTCCGGCTCAACGGCCGATCGGTAGGAGCCCAGCGCGAGACGCTACCCGTACGGGTGAAAAGATCGTCTTCGACGGGGGTCCCTGAACCCCGTCCGATCGGACGGAATCGGTTCAGCTCGAGCATCACGGTCCGGTCCCTGCGCTGGTCCTGCATTGGTCTGTTTCTCCGGCCTAGCCCGCCCGAACGGCGGCTGAGCCCGGCCAGGCAGTGGTCTCCGCGGGGGAGTTTCTCTCAGGAAAAGCACAGCGTGCCCTGGTAAACCGGGGATCGTCTTGATCGGCCATCCAGGCACTCTCTCTCACTACATCGGAGGTTGATACCTCCCCGCAGGTGCAGAGGGTAGCGAACGCCCGGGGAAGATGTAACCCTCCCGACGCTTCGTGCACGATGTTGCACAGCGTTCGCTCAGTCGGCGCACAGCTGGCGGTCCCTCATTCAGGAACTGGGCCCTACGCTGGGTGAACAGCTACGGCGAGTGGAGCAGTGGGTCTAGACCAGAGGCCAATAGAGTGACGTGCGCCACTCTCTCGGGTATTTATCACACCCGTTGTGAGCGAGCTGTCACGTTCTCTACAGTGACCCGCGTACTCCCGAGAATGAGTTACGTACTTCCCCGGGATTCGGTCCACCAACCGTCAAATCTCCCAAGGAGCAGGCCTTGCTTCGAAACGCCATGAGCAGCCGCCGGGGTCACACACGCCGCGCCGCGCTCGGGCTCGCCCTCACTGTCGCGGCCGCGACAGCCCTCACCGGCTGCAGCGCGCTCGGCTCGGACGACTCGAACGCCTCGTCGAGCGGGGGTGGCCTGGAAAAGTCGAAGATCAAGGTCTCCATCATGCCGACCACCGACCTGGCGCCGTTCTGGCTCGCCCAGGACAGCGGCTACTTCAAGGCCGAAGGGCTCGAGGTCGAGCAGATCATCGCGCCGAGCGGCCAGGCGTCGATGACGAAGGCCATCTCGGGTGAGGCGGACATCGCGCTCTCGACCTACACGCCGTTCTTCGTCGCCAAGAGCAAGGGCGCCGCGGACATCCAGCTCGTCGCCGACGGCACGTCGGTGAACGCGAAGAGCAACGCCATCGTGACGGTGCCGAACTCCCCGGTGAAGACGGTCGGCGACCTGAAGGGCAAGCGGATCGCGATCACCGCCCTGAACACCGCGTCCGACATCCTCACCAAGTCGGTGATGAAGGACCACGGCGTCGACTACAGCACGGTCAACTGGGTCCCGATCCCGCTCCCGAACATGGCGGCGGCGCTGAAGGACGGCCAAGTCGACGCGGCCTACATGCCGGAACCGCAGCTCTCGCAGGCGGCGAAGATCGCCGGCGCGACGCCGGTCATCGACATCAACACCGGCGCCAGCCAGGACTTCCCGCTGACGGGCTACGGCACGACGGCGAAGTGGGTGCAGTCGAACCCGAAGACCCTCGCCGCCTTCCAGCGCGCCATGAAGAAGGCCACGGCCGAATCGCTCAACGACCGCGCGAAGGTCGAGCCGCTGCTGGTGAAGTACGCGAAGATCGACCAGGACACGGCGAAGCTGCTCACCCTGCCGGGTTACGGCTCCACCCTGGACGCCCGGCGCCTCCAGCGGGTGCCCGACCTGCTGCTGCAGATGGGCGTCATCACCAGCAAGGTCGACGCCGCGACGATGATCGCTCCGCAGGCGACCAGCTGACGTGACGAAACTGCTCCGCGGCCTGGCCGGCCTGGCCGGCTTCCTCCTGCTCTGGGAGGTCGTCGTCCAGGTCGACCTGGTCAGCAAAACGTTCATCCCGCCGCCGAGCGTCGTCCTGGTCACCGTAGGGGACCTGCTGGGCGACGCCGACTTCATCCGCGACGTCATCGCGACCATGCTCGCCTGGCTGATCGCCATCCTCATCGCGATCGTCGCCGGTGTGCTCGCCGGGCTGCTGCTGGGCAGCGTCCCGGTGCTGCGCACCGCCACCGCCGCGATCGTCGAATTCCTCCGCCCGATCCCGGTCACCGCGCTGGTGCCGCTGGTGCTGCTGGTGATCGGCTCCGGTCCCGACGCGAAGATCTCCCTCGCGGTGTACGCCTCGCTGTGGCCGATCATGTTCAACACCATCTACGGCATGGGCGAGATCGACCCGGTGCTGATGGAGACCGCGCGCGCGTGCGGGACCAGCCGGTTCCGCATCCTGTCGTCGGTCGCGCTGCCGCAGACCGCGCCGTTCGTCTTCACCGGCATCCGGCTCTCGGCGACCATCGCGCTGATCGCCGTCGTCAGTGTCGAGTTCCTGGCCGGTTCCGAAGTCGGGCTCGGCAACTTCATCCTCGTCGCCAGCACCGGTTCGGTCCGCTTCGACCTGGTCCTGGCCGGTACCGTGGTCGCCGGGGTGCTGGGTTACCTGATCAACGAGGGACTCGAACAGCTCGGCAAGCGGCTGTTCCGCTGGAGCAGCATCGACCGGGAGGCGATCGCATGAGCACGGCGACTCTTTCCGGCCGGGTGGGCCGCCGGGCCGCGCGCGGCGCGGCCACCGTCGCCCGCAACTGGCTGCTCTTCGCGATCCTCGTGGTCGTCTGGGAGTTCGCCGCCCGCGCCGGCGGCAGCAAGTTCTTCCCCCCGCCCACGGAGATCGCGGTCGCCGCCGCGAAGCTGTGGTTCACCGGGCCCGCGTCGCACCTGTTCCTCACCGACGCGGTGTTCGACAACGTGTTCCCCAGCCTCGGCCGGATGCTCGGCGGCTGGGCGCTGGCCGCGCTCGTCGGCATCGGGCTGGGCGTGCTGGTCGGCCGGTCCGAGAAGGCGATGGACTACCTCGGCCCGCTGTTCGCGTTCTTCCGCTCGATCCCGCCGCCCACGCTGATCCCGGTGTTCGCGGTGCTGTTCGGGCTGAGCTCGGGAATGCAGATCGGCGCGATCATCTTCGGTGCGATCTGGCCGGTGCTGCTCAACTCGGTCGACGGGGTCCGCTCCGTCGACTCGGTGAAGGTGGAGACCTCGCGGGCGTTCCGCACGCCGAAGCGCTACTGGGTCTCGATGGTGGTGCTGCCCGCGGCGGCGCCGAAGATCTTCGCCGGGCTGCGGGTCAGCCTGTCGATCTCGCTGCTGCTGATGGTCGTCTCCGAGCTGGTCGGCGCGTACAACGGCATCGGGCGGTCACTGATGAACGCCCAGCAGGACTTCGACTTCCCGACCATGTGGTCGTGGCTGGTGCTGCTCGGCATCCTCGGCTACGTCTTCAACACGATCTTCCTGGCCGCGGAGCGGCGGGTGCTGGCCTGGCAGCCGACCCGTCTCGGCCGCGACTGACGCTGGAAAGGCCTCTCCCATGTCAACCATGCTCGAAGTGTCCGGCCTCAGTCACCGCTACGGCACGGGCGCGAAGGCGCACACCGCGGTGAACGACCTTTCGTTCACCGTCGAGGCCGGGCAGCTGGCCAGCATCGTCGGCCCGTCGGGCTGCGGGAAGTCGACGCTGCTGCGCTGCGTCGCCGGCCTGACCCCGCCGACCGAGGGCTCGGTGAGCCTGCACGGCGACCGCGTCTCGGGCGTGCCGGACGACCTCGCCGTCGTGTTCCAGGACTACAGCCGGTCGCTGTTCCCGTGGCTTTCGGTGCAGAAGAACGTCGAGTTCCCGCTGCGCTGGCGGCCGATCTCCCGCGCCGAACGGCGCTCGCGGGCGGCCGAGGCGCTGGAGCAGGTCGGGTTGTCCGCGGTGGGCGGGAAGTTCCCGTGGCAACTGTCGGGCGGTATGCAGCAGCGGGTGTCGATCGCCCGCGCGCTGGCCAGCCGGCCGTCGCTGCTGCTGATGGACGAGCCGTTCGCCTCGGTCGACGCGCAGACCCGCTTCGAGCTCGAAGACCTGACCCGGCGGGTGCAGCGCGAGCAGGGCACCACGATCCTCGTCGTCACGCACGACATCGACGAGAGCGTCTACCTGTCCGACCGGGTGCTGGTGCTGTCGAAGTCGCCGGCGTCGATCGTGGCGGACCTCAAGGTGGGCCTGCCGGCCGAGCGCAACCAGATCACCACGCGCGAATCGGTGGAGTTCGTGACGCTGCGCGGCGAAGTGGCGCGGCTGCTGCAAGGCGGCACCCCGGCGGATGCGGCCGCGGCCGCGTCGGACGCCGCCGAATGGGAGCTGGCCGAGCGGGCCAAGAACGTGACGAGGTCGACGACCAGGAGCTGACGACCGCAGGGGGGATCATGGCCGCGGCCAGGGCGGTACTGGCTGGCCGAGGACGGCGGGTACTTCCGGCGCGAAGGCCTCGACGTCTCGACGACCGAGGCCGCGACCGGGCAGGCGTCGCTGACGAAGCTGCTCAGCGGCGAAGCCGACATCGCGTACTCGAGCTACACGCCGTTCTTCGTGGCGCGGAGCAAGGGAACCGCGGACATCCGGCTGATCGCGGACGCGTCGTCGGCCGGGCCGCGGTCCACGGGCGTGGTCGCGCTGCCGTCGTCCGGGATCCGCTCGGTGGCCGACCTGGCGGGCAAGCGGATCGGCATTTCGGCGCCCAACACGATCGCGGACACGCTGACGAAGTCGGTGCTGGCCGACAACCACGTCGACGCGTCGGGCATCAAGTGGGTCCCGCTGCCGCTGCCGAACACGGCGGCGGCGCTGAAGAACGGCGACATCGACGCGGGCTTCCTGACCGAGCCGTTCATCACGCAGGCTTCGCGCACGGCCGGCGCGGAGCTGGTCGCCGACACCGGCACGGGGTCCACAGTGGACTTCCCAACGGCGGGCTACGGCACGCTGGGTTCGTTCACGTCATCATCACCCAAGACGGCGGCGGCCTTCCAGCGCGCGATGGCGGCGGCGACGCGGGACGCGTCCGCGGACCGCAAGAAGATCGAGCCGCTGATGGTGAAGTACGCGAAGATCGACGCGGACACGGCCGCCCGCACCGGGTTGCTGACGTTTCAGTCCACTGTGGACGCCCGTCGGCTGCAGCGGGTGCCGGACCTGCTGCTGAAGACGGGCGTCCTCGCGAAACCGGTGGACGTCTCGGCGATGGTGGTGCGGTAGCTAGCGGTCGGCGGAGTCAGGGAAGACGACGTGGTGGTCGGTGTGCCGGTCGAACAGCCGCCACTGCTCGACGTTGCGCCCCGCGCACGCCGGGAAGACCTCGATCACGACATGTCCGGAAAGCCGCACCGACAGCGTCCCGACCGGTCCCAGGGCCGCCGCGTCGACGAGGCATTCGTGCTCCGTGACCATCCGGGTCAGCTGCCGGGCCTGGCGGTCGTACTTCGTCCGGTACTCGTCGAACGCCGTCTCCGCGTCGCCGGTGTCCCGGTAGCGCATGTCGACCGAGCCGAACAGGAGCTGTTCGCGGTGCGTCACGCGGAACGGGCACTGCGCGTGGAGGCGCTTTTCGACGTCCTCGCCGTGGAAGCCGACGATGGCGATGTCGAGGGTCCGGGAGAACTCGGTGACCCGGCATCCCGCCAGCCGGGCCACCGCCGCTTCCAGCTCTTCGGTTGTCGACAAGTCAGTAGATCGTCCGGTCCGACGCCGCCACCCGGATGTGCACCAGCGTCGGGCGCTTCTCGCCCAGCGCCGCCGTCAGCCCCGGGACCAGGCCCGACGGCTCGGTGATCGTCACGGCCTGGCAGCCCATGCTCGCCGCCAGTGCCGCGAAGTCGATGCCACCCAGCTGGGTGCCCGGGATCTTCTCGCCGCCGATCGCGTCGCCGAGGATGCGGACGGCCGCGTACTCGCTGTTGTCCAGGATCAGGATCGTCACCGGGACGTCTTGGCGTGCGGCCGTCCACAGTGCCTGGATGCCGTACATGCTGGAGCCGTCGCCGATGACGCCGATGACCTTGCGGTCCGGGGCACCGAGCGCCGCGCCGACGGTGCCCGGGACGCCGTAACCGAGGGCACCGCTGGCGATCGTCAGGAAGCCGGTGTCGGTCTGGGTGATCGGCAGGTGGTCGTGCAGGAATCCGCGGTGGCTGGGTGCCTCTTCGACGACGATCGCGTTGTCCGGCAACAGATCCGCGAGTGTCGAGTAGACGAACTCGGCGGTGAGCTTGTCGCCGCTGGGCTTCGCCGGGCGCTGGAGCGGGGCCGGCGCGGGCCGCGAGCTCTGGTCGACGACGTTCAGCAGGGCGCGGACGCCGAGCTTCGGCGTCGCCCGGATACCCGTGCCCTCGAAGGCGCGCGCGAGGATCTGCTCGTCGTCGCTGAGGATGAACAGCGGCGGCATCTGCGCGTCGTCGCGTCCGCGGTCGACGTGGTAGGTGAAAGCCGGCGCCCCGAGCACCACGACGAGGTCGTGCTGCGCGAGCCGGTCCGAGACCGCGCCGCGTTCGGGGTCCAGGAAACCCTGGAACAGCGGGTGATCCTCGGGGAACGAGCACCGGAACGACATCGGCGCGACCCAGACAGCCGCGTTGAGACGTTCGGCCAGCGCGACGGTCTCCACGACGGCACCGTCCTGATCGACAGCTCCCCCGACGACGATCGCGGGCCGCTCGCTCTTTTCCAGGGCGGCGACGAGCTCGTCGATCGCCTCCGGGTCCGGCGCAAAACCACGGATCCGGGGCCGGGAGATGACGGGCCGTTCGGTGGTGACGGTCCAGTCGTCGGCCGGCACCGACACGAAGACCGGCCCGGACGGCGCCTGCGTCGCCACGTGGTAGGCCCGGGAAAGCGCGGCCGGGACGTCCTCGGCGGTCGCGGGCTCGATGGACCACTTGACGTACGGCTTGGGGAACTCGGGCGCGTCCGTGGCACCGAGGAAGGGATCGTGCGGCAGGAGAGCCCGGTTCTGCTGCCCGGCGACGACGATCAGCGGCGTCCGGTTGCGGTAGGCGGTGAAGAGACTGCCCAGCCCGTGCCCGACACCGCCCGCGGAGTGCAGGTTGACGAGCACGGCCCGGCGCGTGGCCTGGGCGTAGGCGTCGGCCATCGCCACCACGGCGGACTCCTGCAGGCCGAGGACGTAGTCGAAGTCGTCCGGCCAGTCGGTGAGGAACGGGACCTCGGTGGTGCCGGGGTTGCCGAACACCGTGGTGAGGCCGAGTTCGCGGAGGAGTTCGCGGGTGGCGTCCAGCACCGTGCGCTTGTTCATGCCCACAGACTAATGCTTAGTCTTGCGAAGGAAAGCCCCCAAGCGGCCGGACGCCGGGGCCGTCGCACGGATGCGACAGCCCCGGCCCCCTGCGAACTCAGCCGATCAGGCCCGACAAGCCGCTCCCCTTGAACGAACCCCAGCCCGTCACCTGGTCATACCCGGTGCCCGCGGTGAAGCCCGTCGTCCCGTGCAGGGTGTTGTTGCCGGTCGTCACGTCGTGGAAGCCCGTGCCGTACGACGACCCGTTGCCGATCGAGTAGAACTTCGGGTTCAGGTTGCCCAGCCCACCGCCGTGGACCTGGTTCTGCAGCGTCGCGAACGCCGCCCACAGCGGGGCCGCGCCCGACGTGCCCCACACCGTCTCCCACGAACCCGCCGTGTAGATGTAGTAGCCCGAGCCGCTCGCCGCGTCGGCCGAGACGTCCGGGACCTTGCGGTAGGTCGTGCTCTGCGAGGACTGCCACGACGGCGCCGTGAACACCGTCGAGATGCCGCCACCCGTCGAACCGTTGGACGCGCCGTCGTTCCACGCCTTCTCGCTGCTGTACGCGTTCGAGGAGGTCACGGTCAGCTGCGTGCCGCCGACGCCCGTCACGTTCGGGCTCGACGCCGGGAAGTCCACGGCCTTCGCCGTCGACCCCGTCTGGCGGTAGCAGTCGGTCGTGCCGTCGTCGCCCGCGGCCGCGAAGTACGAGATGCCCTCCGCGGTGCCCGTCGCGATCGCGTTGCTGACGCTCTTCGCCGCGCTCGACCCCTCCGCGGATTCACAGGCGCCCCAAGAGATCGAGACGACGTTCACCGTGTGGTCCGACGCGATCTTCTGGTACATCGCCAGTTCGCCGGCGCTGGTGTTCGGCGCCTCGTACACGTAGTCGTTCGCCGCGGCCGCCAGCGCGTGCACGACCTCGATGTCGAGCTCGACCTCGATCTGGCCGTCGCCCGGCGCCGAGTCGTAGTTCGCGCCGCTGACCGGGACCGTGGTCACCGAGCCCGCCGAAAGGCCGTACGTGCTGTCGTACTTGGTGACGTTGGACTTCTGGTAGCCGTCGAACTCGACGAAGCCGACCTTCACGCCGCTGCCGGTCGCCGAGAGACCGCTGGTGCCGTACGCGGTCTTGAGCACCGGCGGGGTGACCGCCTTGACGACGTTCGGCTTCGCGGCGGCGGTGGTGTGCGTCCGCAGGGCGTGGTCGTCGAGGCCGACGACGTTGCCCACGACGGCCGAGACGTCCGCCGGCACGGTCGGGGCGGCGTCGTTGGCGAAGAAGTCCCGGCCGGACACCTGGTCGTGGTAGGTGCCGATCCGGGTGTGGAACGCCGATTCGAGCTGGGCCGCCGAGCCGGTGAACGTGACGGCCTGACGGTTGCCGGAAACCTCGATCCCGGTGGCGCCAGCCTTCTCGAGGAATGAGACGGCCTTGCCGACCTCGGCCTGGGTCGGGCCGAACTCGGCATTGAACTGCGCCGGGGTCAGAAAGTGGTGGTATTGCGGCGAGGCCGGGTTCTGCACGTCGGCGAGGAACTTTTCCAGCGCCTGCTGGTTGTGCAGTTTCAGCGACAGCGCCGCGGTGATCCGCTGCCCGCCCGCGACGTCACCGGTGCGAGCGCTGCTGACGAGTGGAGCGGCGTTGTCGGCCAGGGTGACCAGGGGTTCCGTCGCGGCGGCGGCAGGAACGACCACGGCGAGGCCGAGCAACGCCGGCAGCGGCACGGCGGCCGCGACGAGCTTGCGCAAGCGCATGGGGGATTTCCTCTCGGCGGTGGGGACCGGGCCTGCGCGGAATGCTCGCCGCAGGTTGCCGAGAAGCATAAGAAACCGCTGTCGCGCCGAGGAACCTACTTTTGGCTGCCCTTTCGCGGTTCCCCTTTTCAGTTTCCGGGCGGTTTACCTTTCCATGGCCATTCGATTATCGTCCGGAATGCCCGAGATCGCCGAGACGGTCGACGATCTCCCTTGCGTCCGCATTGCCGGAAAACCGGCGGGCCGCCGCCGACAGCGAGCGCAGCCGCTGCCGCGTCCGCGGCGACCGCAGGGCGCCCGCCAGCTCGATCGCCTCCTCGCCGACGGCGGTGGCGACGTCGAGGTCGCCGTCCAGCGCGTGCACGGTGGCGAGCCAGATCAAGGTCAGCGAGCGGCTGCGCGTCATGCCGGTGCCGTACCCGGCGATCGCGTCGGTGAGCGCGGGGATGCCGTCCCGGCCGTGCCGGATGTCGACCACCTGGGCCAGCTCGCCGTGCACCGTGCCGACCATCGCCGCCATGTCGGTGGCCCCGAAGAACGAGTCCCACGGCGACGGCTCGCGCCCCTCGGCTTCCGCGAACTCCTCGCGGGCGCGGCGGAGGTAGGTCAGCGCCTCGGCGACGTCGGCCTTCTTGGCGTGCGCCCACGCCTGGTTGGCCGACAGGATCGCCTGCGCGAGCTTGGAGTGCGCCTGCAGCGCGGCCTCCCGGCCCCGCGCGAACTCCTCGAGCGCCGCGTCGACGGCGCCGTAGTGCAGGTGCAGCCGTCCGATGCGGTACCGGATGTTGGCCTGGAGATCGTCGTTCTCGGCCTGGATGGCGAGCTCCAGCGCCCGCCGGAACGCGGCCAGCGCGGCGGCCGGGCGGTCCTGGTCGAAGTTCGTCCAGCCGGCCAGGTTGTACAGGTCGGCGACGGCGGTGCAGAGCCGCGCCAGGACGACGGTCTTGGTCACGCCCTCCAGCAGCGCGACGGCCGCGGGCAGCCGCGACTCGACGGCCCTCCGGCAGGCGCCGCCGCCGTAGCGGTAGTCCAGGCCCCTGAGTTCGGCGACGACGTCCTCGAGCCGCCGCACGTCGGCGAGACCCACGCGTGCGCCACGCTGGTCGTCCCGCCCTCCACTGCCCTCCATGGCAGCCCTCCGTCCGTAGAGAGCTGCCGGGCAGCTCCCGTTCATTCCCCTCCAGGCCAGGCCGGAGCCCGCTCCTTCGAGGGACTGGCGCCGGGCAGTACCCCGGCGGCGGTCAGCACCACGCCCGTGGCGGTTTCCGCGATCTTGACGGCGGCCAGCAGGCCGGTGAGGGCGAGCGAGCCGCCGAGCCCCAGCTTCGCGAACTCGTCTTCGGAGGTTTCGGTTCCGCGTTGCCGCGGTATCGCGCCGGTCACGATTCGGCCTTTCGGCTGGTTCCGGTCACAATCGGGCGATAGCCGCGGGGAATCAGCCGCTCCCACGCGACAGAAATCCACCGGATCGCCATGGTCTTGGTTTCCTGTTGTCCTCGCATCGAGCTCGTCTCGAACTGAATACGCGCGCTCACGGCGCCGCCTCCCGCACTGCAGAACGATTCATGAAGATCGATCGGATCGCGAAATGCGGGACAACCGTAGCCAGCCGGTCGACCCGAAATCAGCCGCCAACCAGGTAAGAACCCCGAGGTTCGCGTGCAGCCGCACGCGCAGACCCGCCCCGGCCGGTGCACGCGCCGAGTGCAATTTCATCGGGAAGATTCAACGGCAGAATACTGGTATGACCGGCAGGCGAATCACGTAATTGACCGCCTACCGGCTGCGGATTTCCAATCTTGCGCCGTGTGAACTGTACGACTTCCGCGGTTCTTCAGGATTTGACGAGGTCCACCCAGGTGCGCACCGATTCGGCGTCCACAGAGGACTGCCAGCCACCGGGGCGGACCGCGCTTCCGACATGGAACCCCCGCACGCCACCCGCGCGCAAGAGGT
Source organism: Amycolatopsis ponsaeliensis (assembly GCF_030182635.1). Lineage (NCBI taxonomy): Bacteria > Bacillati > Actinomycetota > Actinomycetes > Pseudonocardiales > Pseudonocardiaceae > Amycolatopsis > Amycolatopsis ponsaeliensis. Next base: position 38,620 of record NZ_JAPZLD010000063.1, on the reverse strand, counting down.
GCACCTGCTGCGCGCGCAGGCCGCCGCCGACGAGCAGCTCCGGCCCGCTGTCGCGCTGCGCGAGCCGCTGCAGCACGGAGAGCCCACTGGCTACGCCGTTCGGGTGCCCGGCCGCGAGCACGGTGTCACACCCGAGCGCGGCCAGCTGGTCGTACGCGCGCAGCGGATCCCGCGTGCGGTCGATGGCGCGGTGGAACGTCCACGGCAGGCCGTCGACCTCCTTGATCAGCGCTTCGCAGGCGTCCACGTCGATCTCGCTGTCGATGTTCAGGAACCCGAAGACGAACTCGCGCGCGCCCGCGTCGATCAGCCGGGCGGTGTCCGCGCGCAGCCCCTCGAGGTCGCCGACGGCGAAGGAACCGTTGTCCCGCAGCATGACCCGCACCGGGAGGTCGGTCGCCGAGAGCACGTCACGCAGCGTTTCCAGCGTCGGCGTCAGGCCGTCCTGCGCCATGTCCGTCACCAGTTCGAGGCGGTCGGCCCCGCCCGCCTGCGCGCCTTCGGCGTCCGCCGCGTCCAGCGCGATCACTTCCAGCAGGGGCGTCTTCGAGCTCATGCCTCATCCGTTTCACTGGTTCCGGGTGTCGTCTCCCCTCGCGTGCCGCCCTCGCCGGAAGCCGCCTTGAAGGCTCGTCATCCGCTCGCGTACCGCTTCCGGGGAAAGAGAGAGTATCGGCCGCTGCTCCGGCACCGCTCCCGGGCTCGCCGCCGAATCGGCGGCCTGCAGGAACGGCCAGGTGTCTTCGGCGCCGTCCTCCTGCTCCAGCTCGGCCGGGGTCGGCCACTCGTAGGCGGGCTCGATCGCGGCCGGCGGCGCGACGGGCGCGAACTGCGGTTCGGTGTCCTCGTCGTCCGGGTTCGGCTCGCGCACCGGCGGCGGCGGGGGTGGTGGCGGCGGAGGGGGCGGGGCCGCGGCCAGCGCGTGCCGCGGCGGGAGCGCGGCGGGCCGGGGCTCCTGGGCCACCGGAAGCGGTTCGGCGGGCGGCCGTGGCACCTCGGGCGCCGCCGCCGCGGGCGCCGCCGCCGCGGGGGCCGCCGACGCGTCGAACCAGCGCGACAGGACGTCGCGGTAGGCCGGCATCCGCTCGGTCGGGGCGTCGAGGTCCAGGTGCGAGTCGTCGTCCGTGGTCGGCCACTCCGGGCCGTGGTCGCGGGCCACCACCGGGGCCCGGCGCGGCGGGCCCGCCTCGATCGACGGCGGCGTCAGCTCTTCCGGCTCCGGCTCGGGCTCGGGTTCCGGCGGTGTGAGCGGGGCCAGCGGCGCCAGCAGCTCCGGCTCGGGGGCCACGGCCGGTTCGGCAGGCGGCGGCGGTCCCGGCATCGGCGGCAGCTCGACGATCAGGGCGGTCGGCACCAGCACGGTCGCGATCAGCCCGCCGTCCTGGCCCGAGCTCAGCCGGACGTCGATGCGGTGGCGCGTGGCCAGCGTCGCGACCACGAACAGGCCCATCCGGCGGGACACCTCGACGTCGACGTCCGGCGGGTGCGCGAGCCGCGCGTTGGTGCGGTCGATCTCGGCCTGCGGCATGCCGGCGCCGTGGTCGATGATTTCGATCTGCCAGTCGCCGTCGTGGGTTTCGGCGCTCGCGACGGTGACCGTCGTCTTGAGGGAGTAGCGCGTCGCGTTCTCCAGCAGCTCCGAGACGACGTGCACGAGGTCGTTGACGGCCTCCCCGCGCACGGCCACCTGCGGCGCCGGGCCGAGCTCGATGCGCTGGTAGTGCTCGACCTCCGAGAGCGCGGCGCCGATGATCTCGTCGGCCGAGACGGCACCGGCGTCCTCGCGCGTCGAGTCCTGGCCGGACAGGACCAGCAGGTTCTCGCTGTTGCGCCGCATCCGCGTCGCGAGGTGGTCGAGTTCGAAGAGCCCGGCGAGGGTGTCCGGGTCCTGCTCGTCGGCCTCCATCCGGTCGAGCACCGACAGCTGCCGCTCGACGAGGTCCTGGCTGCGCTGCGAGAGGTTGACGAACATCGCGTTGACGTTCTCGCGCAGCATCGCCTGCTCGCCGGCCAGCCGGACGGCTTCGCCGTGCACCGCGTCGAACGCGCGCGCCACCTGGCCGAGCTCTTCGCGCGTGAACACCGGGACCGGCGCGACGGCGAGCCGCTTCCGCAGGTTCTCCGGCGCGGGCTCGGGATCGGTGAGCAGGTTCTGCACGGCTGCGGGCAGCCGGTGCTCGGCGACCTCGAGTGCGGTCCGGCGCAGGATCCGCAAGGGGCGCAACAGGGACCGCGCGATGACGACCGACAGCACCCCGGCGACGAGCAGGACGCCGAGCACGACGCCGCCGTCCCAGATCGCCGCCGTGCGCGCCTGCGCCGCCAGGGCGTCCGTGCGTTCCTGCAACTGGACCAGCAGTGCTTGCTGCACCTGGTGGGCGAGGTTCACCGTGTGCGTCGCCGAGACGTCCCACTGGTTCGCGTCGAGGCCGTTGAGGTTCTGGCCGTTCTCGGTGCGGGTGAGCGCGGACTCGACCATGTCGTTGCCGATGTCGACGACCAGGCCGATCACCGTGTCGTCGAACATCCGCTGCTGCTCGGGCGTCGCGAAGGTGCGGTAGTCGTTGCGCGCGGCGGCGAGCTCGGCTTCGGCGCCGAGCAGCGCGCGCGTGCGGTCGCGGTTGAGGCTGCCCGCCGCGAGCGCCTCGCCCAGCACCGCGCGCTTGACCGACATCTGGTCCTTGATCCGGGCCAGCGCGTTGCCGGCCAGGCGCAGCCGCGCGAGCTCCGGGTCCGCGACGTCGGCGGCGGCCGAGTCGCTGATGTCGAGCAGGCCGGAGATCAGCTCGCTGTAGGAGCGCAGCACGGCGTCGGCGGGGAACGCCGAATGCTCCGCGGAGAACCGGAGGCCGCCGAGGACGCGCAGCCTGTCATCGGTCTGTTGCAGGCTTTCCGCCGCCTTGGCGTCGAGCCGGGGTTTACTGTCGGCGAGGGTCCGTTCGAACGTGCCGATCGCCTGGTCGACGCGTTTGCGCTGACCGGCGAGGTCGGCGGTGTCGCCCTTGCGGTCCTGGGCGACGAACCGGACGGTGAGGTCGCGCTCGCGCTGCAGCTCGTGCAGTGCTTCGGCGACCGTGCTGTCGACGCGGCCGCGGGTGGCGAACTCCGCGAGCTGCCGGGCGTCGCGCAGGTCCGAACTGATCCGCAGGCCGACGAGGGCGATCACCGCGAGCGCGGGGATGAGGAGGACGGCGAAGAGCTTCGTGCCGAGACGCCAGTTCCGGAGCCGCCACCGGCCACCGGCCGGACGTGGATCCGCCGCGTCGCCCTTGGGGGGACGCTGATCGCGACGGGTCACCTGGTTTCCTTTTCCGCCGCGGGCGGGAACCCGCGGATCCGACGACACTCGAACCTACTGAACGGTAGCCCGCTCCATGGAGATCCGAAAGCCGCGCTGGCGCGATACGGCCCTGCCCGCGATCGTATGGGGCGCGGACCATACGATCCAGCACGAGAACCAGATTCTCGCGGTAGGTGAAGGTTCATGATCAGACGCGGACGGATGATTCCGCTGGTGGCGGCGCTTCTGGCGACCGCCGGGTGCAGCGTGTTCTCTTCCGGCGCGACCTCCACCCCGCCGCCGCTGGAACGCAGCACCCTGCGCGTGGGTGTGGGCAACGCCATCGACACGGCCCCGCTGCGGATCGCCGTCGCGGCCGGGAAGTTCGGCGCCGTGGGGCTGAACGTGCAGCTCGTGGAGCTCGGCGGCGAAGACGGGCTGGCCAAGCTGGCCGCCGGCGACCTCGACGTCACCTTCGGGTCCGACATCGCGCTGTTCCGCGCCGCGGCCGGCGGGACGGCCCTGCAGCTGCAGGGCGAGGCCTACACGTCCGGCCCCAACACGATGGCGCTGGTCACGCTGCCCGGCTCCGACTACACCGTGCCGACGTCGAAGAAGTCGCCCGAGATCGCGGTGAACATGCTCGACGACATCGGCGCGCTGGCCGCGCGCTCGGTACTCGGCACCGCGGGTGTCGATGTGGCGAAGATCAAGTTCAAGCAGGTGGCGTTCGACGCGATGCCGCAGTCCCTGCAGTCGGGCGACGTCGACGCGGCGCTGATGATCGAGCCGTACATCACCCGCGCCGAGAAGGACCTCGGCGCCCACATCCTCGCCGACGGCGCCCGCGGCGCGACGCTCGACTTCCCGCTGTCGGCGTACGCCTCGGCCAAGCCGTTCGCCCAGGCCAACCCGCGGACCCTGGCGGCGTTCCGCACGGCGCTGGGCACGGCCCAGCAGAGCGCGACCGACCCGGCGATCATCCGCGACTCGCTGCCGAAGTTCTCGGACATCGACACGACGACGGCGTCGCTGATTTCGCTCGGTTCCTACCCGGCGTCGCTGAACGGGATCCGGCTGCAGCGCGTCGCGGACCTGATGCACAACTCGGGCCAGCTCGCGGACCGCCTCGACGTCCAGGCCCTGCTCCCCGACCAGAACAGTTATTAGCTGTCGCCAAACTTGCACTTGGTCTACTTTTGCACTCAGTCTACTTGAGGAGTGCGTGATGACCGACGTCCTGATCGCCGGAGCCGGCCCGACCGGCCTGATGACCGCCGCCGAACTCGCCCTCGCCGGCGTCGAGGTGACCGTCCTCGACCGCCGCGACGGCCCGGGCCTGCCGCAACCTGTCGGCCTCCAGCCCCGCACCGCCGAGCTCCTCGACCTGCGCGGCCTGGACACCAGCCCGGACCTCGACGGCCCCAGCGGCCACTTCGCCGGCCTGCCCGTCCCGCTCGACCACAACGTCTGGCACACCCGCCACCCCCGGGTCCTCAACCGCACCCAGGACGACGTCGAGGCGATGCTGGCCGAGCACGCCGCGAAGCACGGCGCCGTCATCGAGCGCGGCCACGACGTGACCACGGTCGACGTGGACGAAGACGGCGTCACGGTCGACGGGCTCCGGGCGCGCTGGCTCGTGGCCTGCGACGGCGCGCACAGCACCGTCCGGCGGCTGCTCGGGGTGCCGTTCCCCGGCCGCACCGAGACCTATGTCGCGACGCTCGCGCACGTCCGGCTCGCTGCCGCGTCCGAGCTCGTCCCGGCCCGCGCCGCGCACTTCAGCCAGGTGACGCGGCAGGCGAACGGCTACTGGTCGATGCTCACCCCGCTCGGCGACGGCGGCCACCGGTTCGTCTTCGGCTCCACGACGGCCCAGCCGGGCCGCGACGCACCGGTGTCGGACACCGAAGTGACCGAAGCGCTGACAGCCCTCTACGGCGCCGAGACGCGCTTAGGCGAGGTGTACGGCGCTTCGCGCTTCAACGACGCGACGCGGCAGCTGGAGCGCTACCGGCACGGCCGGGTCCTGTTCGCCGGCGACGCCGCGCACATCCACCCGCCACTCGGCGGCCAAGGCCTCAACCTCGGCGTCCAGGACGCCGTGAACCTCGGCTGGAAGCTGGCCGCGACGGTCCGCGGCACCGCACCGGACGGCCTGCTCGACACCTACCACGACGAACGCCACCCGGCCGCCGCACGCGTCCTGCGGCACACGGCGGCGCAGCGCGTCTTCACGACGCCGGATCGCGACGAGAACGTCGAGGCGCTGCGCGAGATCGTCGTCGACCTCATGCGGACGCCAGACGGCAACCGCTACTTCAGCGGGCTGTTGTCCGGGCTCGCGCTGGACTACCCGGGCGCGTACCGCGTCCCCGACCTCGGCCTGACGACGGCGGACGGCCCGACGCGGCTTTCCGCGCTGCTGCACGACGGCCGCGGGCTGCTCCTCGACCTCGGCGACCACGCGACGCCGCCCGCCTTCCGCGGCCAGGTCCGCGTCGTCCGCGCGGCCACCGCCGACGACGGGTACCGCGGCCGGCTCCTGCTGATCCGGCCGGACGGCTACGCCGCCGACCCCGCCGGCCTGGCCCGGTGGTTCGGCTAGATGTTCTCGCCCGGCGGTGCCAGGCACACGGTCCGGCGCGGCGGCCCGGGGTAGCTCAGCACCTGGTCGGCGTCCGGGCAGCTCTCGTCGCCGCGGTAGCCGGTGATGACCTCGGCGCGCTCCTTGGCCGTCGGGTCGTTGCAGCTCACCTTGCCGATGGTGGCCTGGTCGTCGACGTTGCGCAGGCACTCGCCGGTGCTGACGTTCAGCGCCAGGCAGAGCGTGCGCTGCGACGACCCGGTCCCGGTGATCTGGAACCGCACGTAGTCGCCGGAACCGCAGCGGAACGACCCGGTGTAGCTGTCGTCCACCTTGTAGGTCGCGCTGTCCGTCCCGCAGCCGACGCGGTGGTAGGCGAGCTTGCCGCCGCTCTCGCGCGTCAGGTACAGGCAGTCGCCGTCACCGGGCGGGCCGGCCCGGTCGATCCAGCGGATGCTCAGCGCGCCCAGCGAACCCAGGGCCAGCGCCAGGATGACGCAGGCGGCGAGGGTGATCTTCACCTTCGTCGTGAACCAGTGCGGGATCTGCTGCTGACCGGGCATCGGCGGCATCGGCGCGGACGACGACGCGTGGTCCGGCGACCGGAACGGGTTGTCGTCGAACGGTGGTGTGGTCAACGTGCCCTCCAGTGATCCCCTCGGCAAATCGTCCCACCGGCGACCCGCGACAGGGGCGGGCCGGAGCGAGCCACGTATAACAGTAGTTGTGACTGATGGCCCGCTGATCGTCCAGTCCGACAAGACCGTGCTCCTGGAGGTCGACCACCCCCAGGCCGGCGACGCGCGCGTCGCGATCGCGCCGTTCGCCGAGCTGGAACGCGCGCCGGAGCACGTCCACACCTACCGGATCACGCCCCTGGCCTTGTGGAACGCGCGCGCCGCGGGCCACGACGCCGAGCAGGTCGTCGACGCGCTGACGACGTACTCGCGCTTCCCCGTGCCGCAGCCGCTGCTGATCGACGTCGTCGACGTGATGGGCCGGTTCGGCCGGCTGCAGATCGCCAACCACCCGGCGCACGGCCTCGTCATGTCGACCACCGACCGCGCGGTGCTGACCGAGGTCTCGCGGAACAAGAAGATCAGCCCGATGCTCGGCGCCCGGATCGACGACGACACGGTCATCGTGCACCCGTCCGAGCGCGGGCGGCTGAAGCAGGCGCTGCTGAAGGTCGGCTGGCCGGCCGAGGACCTCGCCGGGTACGTCGACGGCGAAGCGCACCCGATCGCGCTCGACGAGCAGGACTGGCACCTGCGCGACTACCAGCGGATGGCCGCGGAGGCGTTCTGGGCGGGCGGCTCCGGCGTCGTCGTGCTGCCGTGTGGCGCCGGGAAGACGCTGGTCGGCGCGGCGGCGATGGCGCAGGCGCAGGCCACGACGCTGATCCTGGTGACGAACACCGTCGCCGGGCGGCAGTGGAAGCGCGAGCTGATCGCCCGGACGTCGCTGACCGAGGAGGAGATCGGCGAGTACTCCGGCGAGAAGAAGGAGATCCGGCCGGTCACCATCGCGACCTACCAGGTGATCACGCGCAAGACCAAGGGCGAGTACCGGCACCTGGAGCTGTTCGACTCCCGCGACTGGGGCCTGGTCGTCTACGACGAGGTCCACCTGCTGCCGGCGCCGGTGTTCCGGATGACGGCCGACCTGCAGTCCCGCCGGCGCCTCGGGTTGACCGCGACGCTGGTGCGCGAGGACGGCCGCGAGGGCGACGTGTTCTCGCTGATCGGGCCGAAGCGCTACGACGTGCCGTGGCGCGACATCGAGGCGCAGGGCTGGATCGCACCGGCGGAGTGCACCGAGGTCCGCGTGACGCTGACCGACGCGGAGCGGCTGGAGTACGCCACGGCCGAGGCCGACGAGCGGTACAAGCTGGCGGCGACGGCGCTGACGAAGACCCCGGTGATCAAGTCCATCGTGGAGAAGCACGCCGGCGAGCCGACACTGGTGATCGGCGCGTACCTCGACCAGCTGGAGATGCTCGGCGACGAGCTCGACGCACCGGTGATCCAGGGCGCGACCCGCAACAAGGAGCGCGAAGAGCTGTTCGACAAGTTCCGGCGCGGCGAGATCAAGACGCTGGTGGTGTCGAAGGTCGCGAACTTCTCGATCGACCTGCCCGAGGCGTCGGTGGCGATCCAGATCTCCGGGACGTTCGGCTCACGGCAGGAGGAGGCCCAGCGGCTCGGACGGCTGCTGCGGCCGAAGGGCGACGGCCGTCAGGCGCACTTCTACTCGATCGTCTCGCGCGACACGGTCGACACGGAGTACGCGGCGCACCGGCAGCGGTTCCTCGCGGAGCAGGGGTACGCGTACCACATCGTCGACGCGGACGACCTGCTCCGGCCGCTCTGATCCGCCTGCTCAGCGCGTGATGCGCTGCCAGAACGCGCAGTGGTGCTCGTCGGCCACGGCGGTCGTGTCCGGGTGCGTCGCGTCGGCGGTGAACCGGTGCACGGCGCTGGCCGGCCCGTGCCAGGCGGCCGCCGCGCCGGTGTGCGCGAACGCGCCCCAGGCGTCGACCATCACTGCGGCCAAGGCCTGCTGAGCCGGGGTCAGCCCGTAGACCGAGCCGTCCAGGTGCAGCGGCCGGCGGTGTGCGAGACGCCGGGCTCGAAGCCCGGCGTCGCCGGAACAGCGGTGGCGCGGTCCGGTCGGCGAACCCGTACCCGGTGACGGGGCCGTGCGCGGCGAGCCGGTCGTCGGCGCGCACCTGCGGGCAGACGAACCCGGAATCGGTGGAGACGACCGCCCACGCGGCTTCGGCCGACCCGGCGGCGGCCACCGAACCAACGCCGAGATCTCGAGCCGGCTCTACCTCAGCGAAGGCACCGTCAAGGGCGTCGTGTCCCGGCTGATGACCCACCTCGACTGCACCAACCGCACGCAGCTGGCACTGCTCGCCGCGCGCGGCATCGGCTAAGTCCGGCAGCCGCCGTACTTCCTTCGGCCTAGCGAATCGTCACAGGAGCAACTTCCGCCACAAGCGTCTCGACCCTGTCCCTGACCTGCGGATTTGCAGATTCACTCGAACGGATGAGCGGGCAGATCACTGGAAATTGTCGGACCCTCGAACTACTGTTCGACATGCACCAGCCGAACACAAGTTCGAGGGGACGTCCATGACGATCGCACCGCTCCGCCCCGGTACGCCCGCGCCGCCGGTCCAGACCCTGCCACCGGGATCGTGGCACGGCAGGCTGTGGGTGTCCGACCTGCCGCTGACCCGGCCCGAGCGTTATCTCGGCTGCGTGGCCGAGTTCGAGCGGTCGGGGTTGTGGCCGGTGCTGATCCCCCACGACCAGCGTTTCGCGGCGAACGGCGAGGACTGGATCGACGACCGCGGCCGCCTGGCCCCGGCGGGCCACCGGGTCCCCTCGGCGGACGCGGCGGGGGCATTGGCCCGCTGGTGGGACACCTCCTGCTGCGACGGCGCATGCCTGCGCCCGTTCGGCCCGCGGTTCCCGGGTCTGGCAAAGCGCAGCCCCCGCAGGTCCGACCCACTGGCGGAGGCGGGCAACACGGGCTCGATCCTGTCGGCGCGCGCCCCGCACCGGCTGGGCCTGGTCCAGACCGAGCGGCCGGCGGACATCCCGGCCCTCCTGGGCTGGACTGGCATGATCAAGTGCACGGACCAGGTGGCCGAGCTGTCAGCGGTACTGCGCAGCTGGGAGGACCGCTTCGGCGCAACGCTGGTGGGTCTGGGGTTCGACACGCTGGAGCTATCGGTATCGGCACCCCCGAGGAACCAGGCGAGGGCATTGACGGTGGCGGCGGAGCACCGGGCGTTCAGCTTGCCGACGTTCACGGGCCAGCCGGGGAATCTGCGGGAGTACGCATCGGGGTTGGTGCAGTCGAGGCTGTGGCGGTTCTCCTGGGCGTGAGCACGGAGCGGCCGGACCCCGGGCCCGCGGGCGCGAGGAGCAGAGAGCCGGAGCCGGCGGCGAGAGCTATCCACCTCCAGACGACAACCCTCCGCCCGGCGCAAAGCCAGGCAACAACCCACAAAAGAGCTGGGTGGTCATCCCGTCGCCTGAGGCCAGAAAATCACTTCGAGCCAGGCCCGCAACCCACGAACCAAGGCGAGAAAGAAGCAAAACCTTGCGGGCCTGGCTCGAAGTGATAGGCCTCAACCAGGCGACGGGATGACCACCCAGCGACCCAAACGCAAAGGCGAGATGAAAGCAAAACCCGAGACCATCCCCGAGCCTGCCCGTCCGGCGAGGACAGTCTTTCCACCCATGGCAGCCCTCTCCAGCAACCCGCCGCCCGGCACAGACCGGAACTCACCAGCCTCACAGGCCACCCGATGAGCAAACACTTCAAAGGCCCCATCAGACGACCGTCCACAAACCTGGGTCACCTGTCCCACCCGACAGCCCACCTGTCCGAACGCCACCCAAACAACCACGTTTGGCCACCCCGCCGAACGGGAACCACCCACCGCGGAAAGGCGGTGAGAACGATCGCCGAAATCCGGATAGGCACATCAGGGTGGCGCTACCCACCATGGCGCGGAGACTTCTACCCACCCGAACTAGCCCAGCGCCGAGAGCTCGAATACCTCTCCAGACGGATGAACACCGTCGAGATCAACGGCTCGTTCTACTCACTACAACGCCCAGAGCGATACCGAGCCTGGTTCGACGAGACTCCCTCCGGCTTCCTCTTCGCGGTAAAGGGCGGCCGCTTCATCACGCACATGAAGCAACTCCGAGACGTCGAAACGGCACTGGCGAACTTCTACGCATCCGGCGTCCTGGCCCTAGGCGCAAAACTGGGCCCGTTCCTCTGGCAGCTCCCACCAAGGCTGACGTTCGACCCCGACCGCCTCGCGAACTTCTTCACCCTCCTGCCCCGCACCACGACCGACGCGGCCGAGCTCGCCAAGAAGCACGACGACAAACTGAAAGGACCTCCCCACCTCGAAGCCGGACCGCGAAGACCACTCCGCCACGCGCTCGAAGTCCGCCACCCCAGCTTCACCGAACCCGCGGCGAAGGAACTACTCCGAAGAAACGGGATCGCCCTGGTCGTCGCCGACACCGCGGGCAAGTGGCCGTTCCTCGAAGACCAGACCGCGGACTTCGCCTACGTCCGCCTCCACGGCGACGAAGAGCTGTACGTCAGCGGCTACTCGGACCGGGCCCTGCGCGAGTGGGCCGAGAAGATCCGGGCCTGGCACGACGGCGGCAAGCGTGACGTCCACGTCTACTTCGACAACGACGTCAAGGTCGAGGCACCGCGCAACGCCGAGACCCTCGCCGGACTGCTCGGTATCTCCCCACCGAACGAGACAGTGAGTGGACAGTGAGCGCCATCGGCTTGAGTGGACCCGCGGGCCGGACCGGCTTGCGTGCTGTCGCTGGGGGTCAGCACGCGGGCGGTCCGCCACGCGCACCCCGTCAGCTCCCGGCCCCCACCAAGGCCGCCAGCTTCGCGCGCACGTCGTCCGCGTCCGGGTGGCCGAGCTCCGTCAGCAGCCGCACCGACCGGACCCAGCACTCGCGGGCCACCGCCCGGTCCCCGTGGCGCAGGTGGATCGTGCCCAGCTGAGCCAGCACATCCGCCGCCTCGTACTGCTCGCCCATCTCGAAGAACATCGCGACCGAGTCGCGGATGCACGCGATCCCCTCGTCGACCCGGCCCAGCCCCACCAGCGCCAGCCCGCGCGTGTGCTGCGTGAACCGCGTGTCCACCGGCTCGCCGTCCGGGCCGAGCACCGCCAGCGCCGCGTCGGCCAGCCGCAACGCCTGGTCGTGGTCGCCCATCGACGTGCAGATGTCGCCCAGCGCCCGCAGCACACTCGCCTCGAACGCCCCCAGCCCCAGCTCGCGGACGATCTCCAGCGCCTGCATGCCGTGTTCGTACGCCCAGGCGTAGTCGTCGAGGTTGTGCGCCGCCATCGCGAGGTTGTACTGCGCCCGCGCCTCGCCCTCCCGCGCGCCGAGCTCGCGCTGGATCGCCAGCACCTGCTCCAGGAACCGCCGCGACTCGTCGTACTGCCGCGCGACGCCGTTGACGACGCCGAGCCCGCTGAGGATGCCCGCCTCGCCCGGACGATGACCGCTCGCCCGCGCGGCTTCGAGCGCCACCGCGAACACCGAGCGCCACTCGTCGAGCCGCGAGCGCGTCACGAAGTAACTCTGCAGCAGCCAAGCCAGCTTCCAGCAGACGTCGTCACGCCGGCGCCGCGCCAGGTGGACCGCCGCGATCAGGTTGCCGGCTTCCTCGCCGAACCAGGCCAAAGCCTCGTGGTACGAAGCGAACGCCAGGCCGCCGTCGAGGTCGTCGAGGTCCAGCAGCCGGTAGTAGCGCTCCGGCCGCATCCACCGTGACGCGCTCAGCGCCGACGCCAGGTACCAGTCCAGCAGCCGATCCAAAGCCTCGTCGCGCTGCGAAGCCGAGTCGACCTGCGAAGCGACTTCGCCGGCGTACGCGCGGATGAGGTCGTGGAACTGGTAGCGACCCGGCCGCGGCTGGGCGAGCAGGTGCGCGGCGGCCAGGGTTTCCAGCATGGGCCGCGTCGTCGTGACGTCCAGCCCGGCGACCGCGGCCGCCGCCGGCGCGGTGAAGTCGACGCCGGTGGTCAGCCCGAGCAGCCGCAGCAACCGCGCCGTCTCCGGCTCCAGCGCCTGGTAGGAGTAGGAGAACACCGAGCGGATGTTCGTGCCTTCGCCGTCGGCGAGGTCGAACGAGCCGAGCAGGTCGGCCTCGAGCGAGTCGACGAACTCGTCGAGCGCCAGGTCGGGGAACTGCGCCGCCCGCACGGCCAGGATCCGGATCGCCAGCGGCAGCCCGCCGCAGTGGCGCACGAACCGCTCGGTCGCGCCGGGATCGCGCGCCACCCGGTCGAGGCCGATCGCCGACGCGAGCAGCTCGACGGCGTCCTCTTCGCCGAGCTCCTCCAGCGCGATCCGCCGCGCGCCGTGCGTCGCGACCAGCGCGCGCAGCTGCCAGCGACTCGTGATCACGACCAGGCAGCCCGGCCCGGGCAGCAGCGGGCGCACCTGCTCGGTGCGGTTGGCGTTGTCGAGCACGACCAGCAGCCGCCGCCCCGCGCTGTGCGTCCGCCAGCTCGCCGCGCGGCCGTCGAGGTCGTCCGGGATCGCGTCGCACGGCACGCCGAGCGCGGTCAGCATCGCCTCCAGCGCCGCCGACGGCTCGACCGGCTCGCCGGGCCCGTAGCCGCGCAGGTCGAGGTAGACCTGCCCGCCGGGGAACCGGTCGGCGATCTCGTGCGCGAAGTGCACGGCCAGGGTCGTCTTCCCGATGCCGCCCATGCCCTCGACGGACGCGATCGGCGTCGACGTCCCGGCGTCGATCGCCTCCGGCAGCAGCGCGTGCAACGCCTTGAGGTCGCTCTCGCGCCCGGAGAAGGCCCGCAGGTCGGCGGGCAACTGGTGCGGCACCTGCGGCTCGACGCCAAGCCGGTAGCGCGCCAGCCGGGAAGGATCTTCATCGTCCGCGCCGGTGAGGATCGCCTGGCGCGTGCGCTGCAGCGACGGTCCCGGGTCGAGCCCGAGCTCCTCGGCGAGCACGTCGCTGATCCGGCGGTGGACGTCGAGCGCGTCGGCTTGGCGCCCCGACCGGTAGAGCGCGACCATCAGCTGCTCGTGCAGGCGCTCCCGCAGCGGGTTTTCCCTGGTCAGCCGAGTCAGTTCGGGGACGATGGTGCCGTACTCGCCGACGTCGAGCAGGGCGTCGGCCCACTGCTCGCGCACGCGCAGCCGTTCTTCGGCCAGCTGACCGGCCTCGTCGCGGTGCAGGGCGTCCGACTCGACGTTCAGCAGCGCCGGGCCGCGCCACTGCCCGAGCGCGTCGGCGAAGTGCGCGGCCGCCCGGCGGCTTTCGCCGCGGTCCATCGCGGCCTTGCCCCGGGTGGCGAGGGCGCGAAACCGGGAGAGGTCCAGCAGGTCGTCCTCGACCTCGATCAGGTAGCCGCCGCTCTCGGTGCGGATCGCGACCTGGTCGCCGAGGGCGCGGCGCAGGCGCAGCACGTACGTCTGGAGCGCGCCCTTGGAGCGGCGGCGGTCGTCGTCCCAGAGCCAGCGGCCGAGCTCGTCGACCGGCACGACCCGGTTCGCGCGCAGCAAAAGCCCGGCCAGGACGATCAACGGCCGGCTGCCCCCGAGCGGTACCGGGAGGCCGTCTGCCGTGACCTCGGCCGGACCCAGCACGCGGAAGTCGAGGACCACGGAGTCATTCTGGCCGGAAACGCGCTGTTCGGCACCCGTTCGCCGAAGTCGGGAGTGGCATGATCGGCGACGATGAAGGTCTACGCGATCCCCCTGCGCAACCGGTTCCGCGGCATCACGGTCCGGGAGGGCGTCCTGCTGCCCGGCCCGGCGGGCTGGGGCGAGTTCTGCCCGTTCGCCGACTATTCGGACGCCGAAAGCGTTCCCTGGCTGCACGCGGCGCTGGAAGCGAGCGAGACGGGCTGGCCGACGCCGGTGCGCGACCGGGTCGAGGTGAACACGACGGTGCCGGTCGTCGCCCCGGAGAAGGCGTACGAACTGGTCCGCGCGTCCGGCTGCCGGACGGCGAAGGTGAAGGTGGCGGACCCGCGCTCGACGGTGGCGGAAGACTGCGAGCGGGTGGCGGCGGTCCGCGACGCGCTCGGCCCGTCCGGCGCGGTGCGCATCGACGCGAACATGGCGTGGGACGTCGACACGGCGATCCGCGCGATCACCGACCTCGACAAGGCGGCGGGTGGTCTGGAGTACGCGGAGCAGCCGTGCCCGACGATCGAGGACCTGGCGGCGGTCCGCCGCCGGGTGCCGGTCCGCATCGCGGCGGACGAGTCGATCCGCCGGGCCGAGGACCCGCTGAAGGTGGCGGTCGCGGGAGCGGCGGACATCGCGGTGCTGAAGGTGGCGCCGCTCGGTGGGGTGCGCCGGGCCCTGGAGGTGGCGGAGGCGTGCGGGCTGCCGTGCGTGGTGTCGTCGGCGGTGGAGACGAGCGTCGGCCTGGCGGCCGGACTGGCGTTGGCGGGCGCGCTGCCGGAGCTGGAATTCGCGTGTGGACTGGGGACGATTTCGTTGCTGGAAGGCGACGTCTGCGCGTCACCACTGTCCCCTGTGGACGGATATCTGCCGGTGCCACGCCAGGCCCCGGAACCGACCGACGCGTACTTGGCGGCACCCGAGGTCGAGGCGGCGTGGAAGGCCCGGCTCGAGCGGGTGCGCGGCTTGTCGTGAGTGTGAAACAGGGTTCTAACCCTGTTTCACACTCACGACCTCACGCCGCCTGCCAGGCCGAGTCGTAGGCCCGCACGAGCCACTGGTCGGCCCAGGCCCGATCCGGCTGCTCCGGCAGCGGCGACGCACCCCGCACCAGCCGGTCGAGCCGATCTTCCAGCTCGGCGGCGGCCGCGATGGCCTCGTCCTGGGTGTGCTTCCCGCGCCGCAGGTCACGCAGCCAGGTCAGCCAGGGTTCGGCGATCGGCAGCGTCATCCGGCCGGTCTCGAGCAGCTCGACGCCCTGCACGCCCAGGCGCACCATGTGCATGGCGTACTTGGTGTCGAAGCCGTACTTCTCGATCAGCTCCGGCCGGTTGACCTTGATCGCGCCGTCGAGCATCCGCTGCCGCTGGGTCCGCAGATAGCCCGCGAACCGCAGCCCGGCCTGCCGCGACACGACCTTCGCGGCGTTCGCGCGCAGTTCGTGACCCAGCTCGGTGATCCGCACGATCTCGTTGCCAGGAACGAAAAGCGGCAGCAGGATCGTGGGGTTCCCGGTGAGGGCCAGGCTCATCCACTTGCGCAGCGAGTAGACGATGAGGTCCAGATCGCCGGGCCCGGACCGGACGCCTTCGGGCTGGGTGCGGAAGATGTACTGCTCGAACCGCCGAAGCCCGCTGACGTACTCGGCCGGCTCCACGCACAGCCCCATTTCGTCGCGGTCATCTTGACCATCGACGGCGGTACCGTGCAGTCCGGACCCGACCTGGCAGCGCAGGATCGTGCCCCGCTCGGCGATCGCTGCGAATTCGGGCGTGTCGTGCTTCATGGTCCGAAGTTGTACCGGGAGCCTGCCACTGCGGGCACATGGTTTTCCCCGAGGGCAAGTTCAGGGTCGGCTCCGGGCCGTTCCCGATGTTCCCAGGGGCTCCCGGTAGCCACCATTGAGCCATGACGAACAGCGTGTACACCCCGGAAACCACCAAGAAGCTCCGCCGCAGCACCACCGACAAGATGCTCACCGGCGTCTGCGGTGGCTGGGCCACCTACCTCGGCATCGACGCCAGCGTCCTCCGCATCGGCATGGTCGCCGCCGTTTTCCTTTCCGTCGGCATCGCGATCCCGGTCTACGTCGCCGCCGCCATTCTGACTCCGGAAGAGGGCTCCTGACCCGGGCGGGCGCCGGCTCGCAGGGGGAGCCGACGCCCGCCGGATGACCGGGGTGTGCCGCGGGCGTCGGGGGACGCCGCGAGCGCCGGTCCTTCGGGGGAACCGGCGCGTGAACGGCCCGGACGCCAAGGGGACGTCCGGGCCGTTCGGCCGAGCACGGTAGGCCGAGCGGCCCAAAAGGGCACCGCGAACCCCGGACGAGGGGTTAGGGTTCGCGGTCGTGGATCAAGGGAGCAGAACGGCGGCGAAGATCGTCGTCGGGATCTTGGGTGGGCTCTACCTGATCGCCGGGCTGGGGCTGACCGCCCTCTCCGCCCTCGTCGTGCTCGGCTTCGACGACACCGGTGGCGTCAGCGCCACCAGGACCGTGCTGTACGCCGCCGCCGCACTCGCGATCTGGGTCCTGCTCACCGGCATCGGCGCCATCGTCGTCGCGCTGGAAGTCGAAGAAGCGATCACCGCCTGGCTCGGGGGCCTCGGCGTGCTCGCGCTCGGTGTCGTCATCCTCGGCGCCTACGCCGTGTGGTTCTTCACCCGCCCATAAAGAAAGCCCGGCCCGCCGAAGCGGACCGGGCTTTCCCTGCGTGGATCAGAAGTCCATGCCACCCATGCCACCGGACGGGTCGGCGGGAGCGGCCGAAGCCTTCTCCGGCTTGTCCGCCACGACGGCCTCGGTGGTCAGGAACAGCGCCGCGATCGACGCGGCGTTCTGCAGCGCGGACCGGGTGACCTTCGTCGGGTCCGGCACGCCGGCGGCGAGCAGGTCCTCGTAGACACCCGTGGCGGCGTTCAGGCCGTGACCCTGCGGCAGGCCCTTGACCTTCTCCACCACGACGCCACCCTCGAGGCCGGCGTTGATCGCGATCTGCTTGAGCGGCGCCTCGACGGCCACCTTGACGATGTTGGCACCAGTGGCCTCGTCGCCCTCGAGCTTCAGACCCGCGAACGCAGCCTCGGCAGCCTGGATGAGAGCGACGCCACCACCGGCGACGATGCCCTCTTCAACAGCGGCCTTGGCGTTGCGCACCGCGTCCTCGATGCGGTGCTTGCGCTCCTTGAGCTCGACCTCGGTCGCGGCACCGGCCTTGATGACGGCCACGCCGCCGGCCAGCTTCGCGAGCCGCTCCTGCAGCTTCTCACGGTCGTAGTCCGAGTCCGAGTTGTCGATCTCGGCGCGGATCTGGTTGACGCGACCCTGGATCTGGTCGGCGTCGCCCGCACCCTCGACGATGGTCGTCTCGTCCTTGGTGATGACGGCCTTGCGGGCCTTGCCCAGCAGGGACAGGTCCGCGTTCTCCAGCTTGAGGCCGACGTCCTCGGAGATGACCTGGCCACCGGTCAGGATCGCGATGTCCTGCAGGATCGCCTTGCGGCGGTCACCGAAGCCCGGGGCCTTGACGGCGACGGACTTGAAGGTGCCGCGCATCTTGTTGACGATGAGGGTGGCCAGGGCCTCGCCCTCGACGTCCTCGGCGATGATCAGCAGCGGCTTGCCGGACTGGATGACCTTCTCCAGCAGCGGCAGGACGTCCTTGACGGTGGAGATCTTGGAACCGAAGAGGAGGATGTAGGGGTCCTCCAGCTCGGCTTCCTGACGCTCCGGGTCGGTGACGAAGTAACCCGAGATGTAGCCCTTGTCGAAGCGCATGCCCTCGGTGAGCTCGAGCTCGAGACCGAAGGTGTTGCTCTCCTCGACGGTGACGACGCCTTCCTTGCCGACCTTGTCCAGCGCCTCGGCGATCAGCTCGCCGATGGTGCGGTCAGCGGCCGAGATCGAGGCGGTAGCAGCGATCTGCTCCTTGGTCTCGATCTGGACGGCGGCCTTGTGCAGCTGCTCGGTGATGGCCTCGACGGCCGCCTCGATGCCGCGCTTCAGGCTGATGGGGTCGGCGCCGGCGGCGACGTTGCGGAGGCCTTCCTTGACGAGGGCCTGCGCGAGCACGGTGGCGGTGGTGGTGCCGTCACCCGCGACGTCGTCGGTCTTCTTGGCGACCTCCTTGACGAGCTCGGCCCCGATCTTCTCCCACGGGTCCTCGAGCTCGATCTCCTTGGCGATGGAGACACCGTCGTTGGTGATGGTCGGCGCGCCCCACTTCTTCTCGAGCACGACGTTCCGGCCCCGCGGGCCGAGGGTCACCTTGACTGCTTCGGCGAGGATGTTCAAGCCGCGCTCAAGACCGCGGCGGGCGTCCTCGTCGAACGCGATCAGTTTGGCCATTGCGGTGTGGTCCTCCGGTATTGGGCGCCGCCGCCGCGCTGTGTTGCTTTGCAGCGGCGGCAGCAGGACTCTTTCCTCGGCCAGGCTCGGTGCCCGCGACGGACGACTGATCCGGGTGGGGTCAGCCTCACCGTCCCGACCTCAAGCACGCGGCCGGTGGCCGCGCACCTGGCACTCAACGGCGTCGAGTGCCAAGTCCGTGTTTAGCACTCTGCGGGGGAGAGTGCAAGAAGGCCAGCTCAGCGCGACACGATCACGCGCGCCCGCGAAGCCATGAACGACTCGTTCAGGGCGCCGGACGTCAGGGCCCCGGCGAAGTCGCCCGGCTTGGCCGGCCCGGCGCCGGTCGACAGGTGTGACGCCGCCCGGCCAAACGTCTTGAATGAGTCATTCAGGACGTGCGAGGTCCTGAATGACTCATTCAAGACAACCGCCGGCGGTGCCGGGACCCTGACGTCCGGGTCAGTTGCCCGGCTTGATGGAGATCGACGTCGGCGGGGCGTTCAGCGACGACGTCGGGTTGCTCTGCGAGTCGCCGGGACCCACGGGGATGTTCGGGGCCGTCGTCGTGCCGCCTCCGCCTCCGCCCCCGTCGCTGAACAGGAAGATCGCGCCGACGACCAGGCCGGCCACCACCAGGAGGCCCAGGATGATGAAGATCCACTTCTTGCCGCCGCTGCTCGACGGCTGGTGGAACGCGCCCGCGCCGCCCGCGGGCATCGGGGGGCGCAGGCGCATCGGGTCCTGGCCGTAGCCCTGCGGGGGCATCCCCGGCTGCTGCGGGTAGCCGTACCCCGGCGGCGGGCCCTGCGGCATCCCCTGGGGCGGCATCCCGGGCGGCGGGCCCTGCGGCGGGTAGCCGTAGCCGGGCGGCGGGCCCTGCGGCGGCATTCCCTGGGGCGGCCCCTGCGGCCCGGGCTGCTGGCCGTAGCCCGGCTGCTGTCCTCCGTACGGGTGCACGGGGGCCCCCTCTCCCTGCGGTGCGCTGTTCTGGTGCGGCCCCTGTTGTACCTGACCGGGGCGCTGCGGCGCGGGGATTCCACCCGAATTGGACCCGGGAGGCCCCGGTGGGGTGTCGGACGCCGCCTGGGGGCCGAGCGCGCGGCGGGCGGCCGCGATCATCTCGACGCAGCTGGGGTAGCGGTCGGCCGGGCTTTTGGCCATGCCCTTGCGGATGACCTCGTCGATCGCCGGCGGCAGCGCGACGGCGCGGGAGATCGCCGGCGGGTCGCCGTTGAGGTGGCCCTTGATCACTGTCGGCACGTCGCCCTTGAACGGCGGGCTCCCCGTCAAGCACGCGTAGAGGACGCACGTGAGCGCGTACTGGTCGGTGCGCCCGTCCAGCGGCTCGCCGCGCAGGTGCTCGGGCGCCGCGTACGTCGGCGAGCCGAGGAAGTCGCCGCCGCGCGTCCGGTGTCCCGTCGCGCCGCGCCGCGTCAGCCCGAAGTCGGCGACGTACACGTGCTCGCGCGAAGTCTCCTTCTTCGTCACGAGCACGTTGGCCGGCTTGACGTCGAGGTGGACCAGACCACGGTTGTGCAGGGTGTCGAGAGCGTCCGCGACCTGGTCGAGCATCGTCAGGGTGCGCGCGGGCGCGATCGGGCCGCCGGCGATCAGGCCGGCGAGATCGCCGCCGTCGACCATGCGCATGGCGATGTAGAGCATGCCGTCGAGCTCGCCGAAGTCGTACAGCGGCACGACGTTGGCGTGGTCGATCGCGGACGTGTTGCGGGCCTCGTCGACGAACCGTTCGCGGAACTCGGCGTCCGCCCCGAGGTGGTCACCGATGACCTTCAGGGCCACCTTGCGGCCCAGCCGCACGTCCGTGGCCTTGTAGGTCACGCTCATGCCGCCCTTGCCGAGCACTCCGTCGATGCGGTAGTTGCCCAGCCGGCGACCGGTGAGGTCCCCCGACACATCGCCTGTCACGCCCGGCAGCCTAACGTCCCTGGTTCGGAGCCTGCCGGGGGTTCGCCAATCGGGTGATGCGCGCCGTTACGAGACCTTCCGCACCTCGGCGGCCTGGCTCCGCCCGTCACGCCCGGACTGGACTTCGAACTCGACGCGGTCACCTTCGTCCAAAGTGCGGAATCCGTCGGCCTGAATGGCCGAATAGTGGACGAACACGTCCGGTCCTTCGGTGGATTCGATGAACCCGTAGCCCTTTTCCGAGTTGAACCATTTGACGGTGCCGACAGCCACGGCGCCCTCCCTCAGCACAAAGGATCCGCTGGCCCGAGCGGATGCCAGCGGCGGAAGTGTCATTCACGCTACCGCAATAATTCCCCTCGGCAATGGGCAATTCGTCCGAAGATCACACGTGGGAAAGGCGGCTGTTGCGCGCTTGCACGAGCACCGTCCCGGGACCCGCGAAGTCGACCGCGAGCCCTTCACCCGTGCGCAGCGACTGCGGCCCGCCGGGATCGAGCGCCCGCAACCGGCACTGCACGGTGTCGGGGTAGGCCAGCAGGTAGTCCGGCCGGACGGTGACCAGCTCGCCCTTGCCGAGCTCGAACGCGTCGACCGGGCCGGGCGCGGCCAGCACGAGGGGCCCGGTCCCGCTGTAGTGCTCGAGGAACCCGGAGTCGGCGCCGAAGAGCTGCTGCAGCGGCACCCAGTTCGGGTCGTGCCGGACCGACGACGGCCGCACCAGCACGGCCTCGCGGTGCACCGACCAGCCGGTGCCGCCGCCCAGCTCGAGCGGGTAGACGTCGCCGGGGCGCAGCGGCGCGAAGTCGATCCAGCCGCCGTCAGACGGCGCGGTGTAGACGGCCGCCGTGGACTTGCCCGCGCGGACGCCGCCGCGGCCCGCCGGTGCCTCGGTGACGCCGAAGCGGCTGGCGAGCAGCGTCTCGGGCGCGGCCTGCACGGACTCGCCCGGGTCGAGCAGGACGCGGGCGACGCCGAAGCCGGGGGTGTGCCGGGTCTGGACGCGCATCAGCGGGAGGGGACGTGCGAGACGATCCAGCTGACCAGCGCGGACGGGTTGCGCGTCTGCGTCATGATCTGGCCGGGGCCGACGAAGTCGAACACGAGGCCTTCGCCGCTCTTCATGGACTGGATGATGCCCGTCGCGACCTTCCGGATCTGGTACTGCACGGTGTCGGCGTACGCGACGACGTGCCCGGTGTCGACGGTGACCATCTCGCCCTGCTGCAGCGTGACGGTCTCGACCGCGCCGTAGCAGGCGACGAGCAGCTGGCCCTGGCCGGTGGCGTGCGTCAGGAACCCGCCTTCGCCGCCCATCAGGTTCTTCATCCCGCCCCACTTGGTCTCGGTCTGCACGCCGTGCGACGACGCGAGCCAGCAGCCGCGGGTGACGGCCCAGCCGGTGCGGCCGTCGAGGGGGATCACCTGGATGTCGCCGGGCAGGTTGGCCGCGACGTCGACCCAGCCGCCGTTCTGCGGTGCGGTGAAGGTGGAGATGAAGAAGGACTCGCCGGAGAGGAACGCGCGGCCGAGGCCCTTCATGATCCCGCCCTGGGACTGCGACTGGACCTGCACGCCGTAGCTGGTGGCCATCATGGCGCCCGACTCGACCTGGCACGGCTCACCGGGCGCCAGCATCAGCCGGGCGACGGCGAACGAGGGCTGTTGACGGACTCCGACCTGCATGCGTGCTCCCCTGTGGCGTGCTCTCGAACGACGAGAGTCTTGCATGCCCTGCACAGGGGTGGAGGATGGTCCGGTGATCTCCGTCGACGACTACCGCGACCGGGTTGCCGCGCTCCTGGGCACCTCCCCCGCGACCGCCCTGCCCCTCGCCGCCGCGGCCGGCCTCGTCCTGGCCGAGGACGTGCGGGCCGGCGTTTCCCTCCCGCCCTTCGACAACTCGGCGATGGACGGCTACGCGGTCCGCGCCGCCGACGTTGCCGACGTACCGGTGACTCTGCCGGTGGCCGACGACATCCCGGCGGGCCGCGTCGACGTCGGGACGCTGGAACCGGGCACCGCACACCGGATCATGACCGGCGCCCCGCTGCCGCCCGGCGCGGACGCCGTCGTGATGGTCGAGGACACCGACGGCGGCACCGAGACCGTGACGATCTCCGCCGCCGCCAAGGAAGGCGCGCACATCCGGCACTCCGGCGAGGACGTCCTCGAAGGCACCATCGCGCTGCACGCCGGGACGGTGCTGGGCCACTCGCAGCTGGGCCTGGCGGCCGCGGTCGGGCTCGCCGAGGTGCTGGTGCACCGGCCGCTGCGGGTGGTCGTCGCCTCGACCGGCACCGAGCTGATCGACGCGCCGGCGCCGCTGCGGCACGGCCAGATCTACGAGTCCAACAGCGTGATGCTCGCCGCCGCGGTCCGCGAACTCGGCTGCGAGGTCGACGTGGTCCGCAGCGTCGTCGACGACGTCGAGGAGTTCCGCAAGGTCATCGAGCCGAAGCTGGCCGACGCCGACCTGCTGGTCACCTCCGGCGGGGTCAGCGCGGGCGCGTACGAAGTGGTGAAGGACGCGCTGACCGGCCAGGGCGTCGAATTCGCGAAGATCGCGATGCAGCCGGGCGGGCCGCAGGGCTGCGGGCGCTGGCAGGGCGTGCCGGTGGTGACCCTGCCCGGCAACCCCGTCAGCGTCCTCGTGTCGTTCGAGGCGTTCCTGCGCCCGGCGCTGCTGACGGCGATGGGCCACACCGACGTCTCGCGCCGGCGGGTGCGGGCCCGGCTCACCGAGGCGATGTCCTCGCCGGGCGGACGCCGTCAGTACCGCCGGGGCGTGTTCACGCCGTCCGACCGGGAGGTCACCGGGGTCGTCGGGCCGCGCGG
Source organism: Amycolatopsis ponsaeliensis (assembly GCF_030182635.1). NCBI lineage: Bacteria > Bacillati > Actinomycetota > Actinomycetes > Pseudonocardiales > Pseudonocardiaceae > Amycolatopsis > Amycolatopsis ponsaeliensis. Next base: position 15,395 of record NZ_JAPZLD010000063.1, on the reverse strand, counting down.
CGGGCCGGGCTCGCACCTGCTGGCCGCGTTCACGCAGGCCAACTGCCTGATCGTGCTGCCCGAGGACGTCACATCGGCAGCGGAAGGCCAGGAAGTGGACGTCCTGCTTCTCTGACCGGGAAGTCGCGCAGCTTCCGGTACGGCGCGAGCAGCGGGAGCGCCGCGATCAGCAGCACAGCGGCGACCCAGAGCGTCGCGCGGACGCCGATCGCCTCGCCCAGCGCGCCGGCGAGCACCCCGGCCAGCGGGATCGTGCCGTAGGCGACGAGGGAGGCGCTCGAGGTGATCCGGCCGAACAGCTCGGGCGGGCAGTAGCGCTGCCGGAACGTCGCGGTCAGCACGTTCGAAGCGACGACACCCGCGCAGACGCCGAAGTCCGCGAGCACGAACAGCACCAGACCACCACCCGGACCGGCGAGCGGGCCGAGCAGCATCATCGGAGCCGCGAAGACCTCGCAGAGCAGGAACGCCCGCGCGGCGCCGAAGCGCGCGCCGAGCCGTCCGGCCAGCGCCGCGCCCAGCACCCCGCCCGCCGCGGCCAGTGCCAGGACCAGGCCGACGAGGCCGGGCCCGGCGCCGAGCGTGCGGGACAGGAAGACGATCTGGATGGACGTGTACCCGGTCAGCGCGAGGTTCGAGGCGGCGGCGAAGGCCATCATCGACCGCAGGTACCGGTCACCGGCGACGAACCGCAGCCCTTCGGCGATCTGGCTGCGCAACGGCGTGCGCTCGGCCGGGACGACGGTCTCGCGCACCCGGATCGCCCGGACGCACAGCACCGAGATCCCGAAGCTGACCGCGTCCGCGAGGATCCCGCTGACCGGGCCGAACGCCTGCGCCAGCAGCCCGGCCAGGCCCGGCCCCGCGACCTGTGTCGCGGACTCGCTGCCCTGGATCTTCGCGTTGGCGCCCAGGAGCTCGTCCTGGCCCACCAGGGCCGGCAGGTACGCGCGGTAGGCGAGGCTGAAGAAGACCTTGGCGGTGCCGCCGAGCAGGGCCGCGCCCAGCAGGTACGGCATCGTCAACGCGCCGAAGGCGGCCGCGACCGGGACGCTGCCGAACACCGCCATCGACACCGTGTTGCAGACCAGCATCACCGGCCGCTTCGGCAGCCGGTCGACCCACGCGCCGGCGGGCAGCCCGACCACCAGCCACGGCAGCCACGCGACGGCGGTCAGCACGCCGACCTGGAAGGTGCTCGCCTGCAGCGTGAGCACCGCGACCAGCGGCAACGCCGTGCTCGCGACCATGCTGCCGAGCATGCTGGTGGTCTCGCCGGTCCAGAGCAGCCGGAAGTCCCTGTTCCCCCAGAGCCCCTTCACGGCTTGCCCAGCGAAGCCCGCGCGGCGAAGAAGACCGGACGGCGTTCGATGCCGTCACCCGGTTCGGTGCGATCCTCGAACTCGGCCAGCAGCAGCAGGACCCGCTCGTTCAGCTCTTCGAGGTCGGCGGCGGACAGGCGCATCCAGGTGTCCGTGCTGAACGCCACGCCCCGCCACTCCGGCGGGTAGGTGTCGCGCGTCGCGAGCCATTCGCGCGCGATCGCCATCTGGTGGTCGAGGGTGAGCACTTCGGCGGCTTCGGCGACCGGGTCGTCCGGGAAGTCCGCGGCCGCCCACCGGAGGGTCTTCGCGGACCGCTTCCACCAGCGTTCCCGCTGGTCACGGGCCAATTCCGGGGCCTCCTCGACCAGCTTGGCCGCGGCCAGCACCTTCATGTGGTGGCTGATGTTGCCGACCGCTTGGTCGGTCTTGCCGGCCAGGATCGACGCCGTCGCCGGGCCGTCCAGGTGGAGCAGCTCCATCAACCGCCGCCGCAGCGGGTGCGACACCGCCGCCAGCACCTTCGAATCCCGGATGTCCCGGACCTCATCGCTCATGACGCACAAGAGTAGTTGTACAAGAACTCTTGTGCAATGGCTCTTGTACAACCGCTCGCGTAAGCTCGCGCCATGGGTTTCGTGGCTTGGGTGATCTTCGGCGCGCTCGTCGGCTGGGCGGCGAACCTCGTCGTCGGCGGCCGGGACCGGCACCGGCAGGGCTGCCTGGTCAGCGTGCTCGTCGGCGTGGTCGGCGCGGCGCTCGGCGGGCTGGTCTACCGGCTCGCGACCGGCCAGTCGAAGACGTTCGACTTCGACTTCCCGAGCTTCGGCGTGGCCGTCCTGGGCGCCGTCGTGCTGCTGGCGATCCTGCGGCTCGTGAACGGTCTCGGCCGTCGACCGAGTGACCGTTCGTAACTTTTGCCGGACGAATCGTGATCGATGCCGCTCCGGCGGCTAAAATGCTTCCTCACGCGCATCGCCCGGTGGCCGGGGGGGGGGGCGCCGGGGGGGGGGGGGGCCCCCCCCCCCCGGCCGCGTTTCTTCGCCTCGATGACGACGTCGACGGCGCGCTCCGGGTCCACCAGCCGCGGCACCGGCACCTCGTCGATCTCCCGGCACCACGCGCCCAGAAGCTCGTCGAGGCGGGCTTCGGCGGGATCGTGGTACTCGGTCATCGTCCCCTCGCAAGGTCTCGCGGCAGCGCCCCGAACGGCGTCGACTACTCAGTGTTGTCGCCGAATTCGACTTTGCGTTACCGGGACGTGGCCGCTCCCACCCGCTGCGGGGACACCCTCGTGAGGGAGCCGATCAGGGGCGCGCGCCGACCCTCACCTGGGGCAGCGGTAGCGTGGTGCCGCCCGTACCCGGCCGCCGGCACCCCGGCGCCGACCCGTTCTTCCGACACGAAACCAGGGGACCCGACCATGAGCGGCACCCGGCCGGAGCCCGCCGGCAACCCCGTGGCCCACGCCCTCCAGCTCGCGCGCGAAACGCTGCCGCCGATGCACCCCGCCGGTCGCCCGTTCGTGGCCGGTGGCGCCGTCGCGACGCTGCTCGCGCGCCGGTTCTCCAAGCGCCTCGGCGTCCTGGGCGCGCTGACGACCGTGGCGATGGCCGCGTTCTTCCGCGAGCCGAAGCGGGTCCCGCCGCCGCGTGACGGCGTCGCGCTCGCCTCGGCCGACGGTCTCGTGTCGCTGATCGAGGAAGCCGTCCCGCCCGCCGAGCTCGGCCTGCCGGCCGAGCCGCGGATGCGCGTGTCGGTGTTCCTCTCGGTGTTCGACGTGCACGTCCAGCGCGTGCCTGCGAACGGCGTGATCGAGCGCGTCGCCTACCGGCCCGGCAAGTTCCTCTCCGCCGACCTGGACAAGGCCAGCGACGACAACGAACGCAACTCCGTGCTGATGCGCACCGAAGACGGCCACGAGCTCGTCGTCGTGCAGATCGCCGGGCTGGTCGCGCGCCGCATCCTCTGCGAGATCCGCGAGGGCGACAAGGTCGGCGCCGCCTCGACGTACGGCATCATCCGGTTCGGCTCGCGGGTCGACCTCTACCTCCCGCCGGGCTCGCGCGTGCTGGTCGCCAAGGGCCAGCGCACGGTCGGCGGCGAGACCGTGATCGCCGAACTCCCTGCCGCGCCTGCGAAAGGCTGATCGATGGTCCGCGTGACCACCCCCGGCGTCCGGCTGCTGCCGAACGCCATCACCGTCCTCGCGCTGTGCGCGGGCCTGTCGGCCGTGCAGTTCGCGCTGACCAAGAACTACGCGATGGCGATCGCCTCGATCGGCATCGCGGCGGTGCTCGACAGCCTGGACGGCCGGATCGCCCGCCTGCTCGACGCGACGTCGAAGATGGGCGCGGAGCTGGACTCGCTGTCCGACGGCATCTCGTTCGGCGTGGCGCCGGCGCTGGTCATCTACGTGTGGCAGACCGGCGCGGACCGGATCGGCTGGGTGGCGTCGCTGATCTTCGCCGTCTGCATGATCCTGCGGCTGGCCCGGTTCAACACGCTGCTGGACGACACCGAACAGCCGGCGTACGCGAGCGAGTTCTTCGTCGGCGTCCCGGCGCCGGCCGGTGGCCTGCTGGCGATGCTGCCGCTGGTGGCGGAGTTGCAGTGGGGCCACGGCTGGTGGTCGTCGCAGTGGGTCGTCTGGGCGTGGACGGTCGCGATCGCGGCGCTGCTGATCAGCCGCATCCCGACGCTGTCGCTGAAGACGGTCAAGGCGCCGGCCAAGGCGATCGCGCCGCTGCTGCTCGGCGTCGCCCTGCTGGCCGCGGCGATCATCCAGTTCCCGCTGGTCGCGCTGATCGCGGCGATGATCCTGTACCTGGCGCACATCCCGTACTCGGTCTACCGGCACCGCTGGCTGGCCGCGCACCCGGAGGCCTGGACGGTCCCGCCGCGCGAGCGCCGCGCGATCCGCCGGGCCCGTTCCCCGCGCCGCCTGGGCCTGCGGCCGCCGCTGCGCCGCCGCGTCGCGGGCGCGGCGATGCGCGCGGTCCGCCTGCCACGCACCGGCGAGACGGTCCGCACCCCCCGCGGCAGCGAAAACGGCCAAGGCCCGCGACGCCGCTCGTGGCGCCAGATCGGCCTCCGCCGCAAGTAAGCCGTGTCGCCCCTCCAATCACACGTGATGCCCTCCCAATCACGCGAGATCCCCCTCCAATCACACGAGATCCCCTCCCGATCACGCGAGATCCCCTCCCGATCACACGAGTCACGCCCCCAATCACGCGAGTCACGTCTCCAATCACGCGAGATCGGTCCCTGAGCACGCGAGCCGACCCTCCGAGTACGCGAGTCGACCCTCCAGGCACGCGAGTTCGCCGTCCCGGTACGGCGTTCGCCCGTGATCCAAGAGGCATCACGTGTGATCAGCGGGGCATCACGCGTGATTGCACGGGCATCACGTGTGATCGGAAGGTCGACACGGGTTCCCCCGGCACATCGCCTCCTGCGGGGCCGCCGGATCGCTAGGGTGAACGGCGTGAGCCACCCGCAGATCACGCTGACCGTCCGGCACACGCCGTCCGCGCTGGACACCCGCCGCGGCGTCGTCCGGCTGCACCCCGAGGTCCTCGACGCGCTCGGCCTGCGGGCCTGGGACGCCGTGCACCTCACCGGCGCCCGGGTCAGCGCCGCCCTCGCCGCGCCCACCGACGAGGCCGACGTGCCCGGTGTCGTCTTCACCGACGACGTCACCATGTCGAACCTCGGCGTCACCGAGGGCGCCGAGATCGTGGTGGCCCCCGCCGACGTCGCCGCGGCCAAGACGGTCACCGTCGCCGGGTCGCGGCTGGCCAGCGTCTCGGTCAGCCCGCACATGCTGCGGCTCGCCCTGATCGGCAAGGTCCTGACCGTCGGCGACGCCGTTTCCCTGCTGCCGCAGGACCTCGCGCCGACCCCGGGGTCCGACCCGGCCGGCCTGCGCGGCCAGCTGTCGCGGGCGATCGGCGCGACCTGGACGAACGAGCTGCTCACCGTCACCGCGACCGAGCCGGCCGGCACCGTCGCGGTCGGACCGTCCACAGTGGTCGTCTGGCGCGACGGCGCGCGGCCGGCGCCCGAGCCCGCCACGCCCCGGACGGCGACCGCGCTCGTCCGCACCTCCGCCGTCACCGCGGCCGAGGAGTGGATCGACGCGGAGATCGTCGAGGACGAGGTGGTGATCGAGGAGGTCATCGAGGCGGCCGTGCCGCTGGCCGACCTCATCGGCGCCGAAGCGACCGCGCGCAAGCTCGCCGAGTGGTTCGACCTGGCGTTCCACCGGCCCGAGCTGCTCGCCCGGCTGGGCGCGCCCGCCCACCTCGGCGTCCTGCTGTCCGGCCCCGAGGGCGTCGGCAAGGCGACGCTCGTCAACTCCGTCGCGAACGAAGCCGACATCCGCGTGGTGCCGGTGGCCGCGCCGAACCTCGCGGTGCTGGACCCGAACGTCGCGGTCGCGCGCCTGCGCGAGGCGATCCGCGCGGCCGAGGGGCCCGCGGTGCTGCTGCTCACCGACGTCGACGCGCTGCTGCCCGCGGCCACGCCGCCGCCGGTCGCCACCGTCGTGCTGGAGGAGCTCCGGACGGCGCTGCGGCGCGAGCGCTTCGCCGTCGTCGCGACGACGGCCCGTGCCGAGGCCGCCGACCCGCGGCTGCGTGCCGCCGACCTGCTGGACCGCGAGCTCGGCCTGGCGCTGCCGGACGCGAAGACGCGCCGCGAGCTGCTGAACGTCCTCCTCCGCGACGTCCCGCTCGACACGGGCATCGACTGCGGCGTCCTCGCCGAACGGACGCCGGGCTTCGTCGCCGCGGACCTGATCGCGTTGCGGCGGGACGCGGCCTTGCGCGCGGCCCTGCGCCAGCGCGAAGCCGACGAACCGCGGATCTCGCAGCAGGACCTCCTGGACGCGCTGGCCACCGTCCGCCCGGTGTCGATGTCCACTTCGGACAACCTCGCCACCGGCGGGCTGACCCTGGACGACGTCGGCAACATGATCGACGTCAAGCAGTCGCTCACCGAGGCGGTGCTGTGGCCGCTGCGGTACCCGGACTCGTTCGCCCGGCTCGGCGTCGAACCCCCGCGTGGCGTGCTGCTGTACGGGCCGCCCGGCGGCGGCAAGACGTTCCTGGTGCGCGCGCTGGCCGGCACCGGCGCGCTGAACGTCTTCGCGGTCAAGGGTGCCGAGCTGATGGACAAGTGGGTCGGCGAGTCCGAACGCGCCGTGCGGGAGCTGTTCCGCCGGGCCGCCGAGGCCGCGCCGTCGCTGATCTTCCTCGACGAGATCGACGCGCTGGCCCCGCGCCGCGGCCAGTCGTCGGACTCGGGTGTCGCCGATCGCGTGGTCGCGGCGCTGCTGACCGAGCTCGACGGCGTCGAGCCGATGCGCGAGGTCGTCGTCCTGGGCGCGACGAACCGGCCGGAGCTGGTCGACCCCGCGCTGCTGCGGCCGGGCCGGCTTGAGCGGCGCGTGTACGTGCCGCCGCCGGACGCCGAGGCTCGCGCGGCGATCCTCGCGGCCAGCTCGAAGAACACGCCGCTGGCCTCCGATGTGGACCTCGCCGAGGTCGCGTCCACACTGGACGGTTACTCGGCCGCCGACTGCGCGGCGCTCATCCGCGAGGCGGCGCTGACGGCGATGCGCGAGTCCCTGGAGGCCCGCGAAGTCACGGCGGCGCACCTGGACGCGGCACGCAAGACGGTCCGGCCGAGCCTCGACCCTGGCCAGCTCGCGGCACTGGAGGCCTACGCGAAGACCCAGGCCGGGGACTGAAAAAGGGGCGCCACCCCGGCGGGTGGCACCCCTTTCACGACAAGATCGTCAGCTGCCCTTGTGGCCTGACTCGTACTCTTTCGTCACGATCACTATCACGCCTGGCGTCGCGCTCTCTATCCCCGGGAAACGGGGCTCCGCCTTGATCCCGAACTCCTGCGCGAGCTGCTTCGCCGCGGCTTCCTCGTCGGTGCCCGGGCGGTAGAACGCCGTCGTCGTCGGGATGACGCCCTGGGAGTAGTTGCTGACCTCGTTGACGTTCCAGCCGCTGCCGCGGAAGTCCTCCGCCGCGCGGTCCGCCAGGCCCTTGATCGTCGAGTTGTTGAAGACCCGGACGGTCACCCACTTGTTGGACGTCTGCTGGTCACCGGGCTGCCCCGGCTGACCCGACGTGGGCTGACCCGGCGCCGGTGAAGTCGGTGACGGCGGGGTGGTCGACGCCGGCGAAGTCGTGCTCTGCGGCGGCGTCGAAGTCGTGCCCGAAGGCGGCTGCGACCCGGTGGTGGTGCCCGGCGAGCTCGGCGTACCGCTCGGCCCGGCTTCGTTCGATCCGTCGCCACTCAACGCGGACACGCCGCCGATGACCGCGGCGATGATGGCCACCCCGATCAGGACGACGCCCGCGGCCTTCATCGGCCGGGACATTCCCGAAAACACGCTCATTTCAGCTCGATCCCCAGTCGCCGGGCGCCTCGCTTGCGCTGACGGGCGGCACGCGTCTTCTGCAGCCGCCTCACCAGCATCGGGTCGGCTTCGACCGCCTCCGGCTTCTCCAGCAGCTTGTTGAGCAGCTGGTAGTAGCGCGTCGCGGACAAGTCGAAGCGTTCGCGGATGGCGTTCTCCTTCGCCCCGGCGTGTCGCCACCACTGGCGCTCGAACGCGAGGATCTCGACCTCGCGTTCGGTCAGGCCGGGCACGGGCTTCGGCGGCGACGGCTGCGGCTCAGCCATCGACTCCGCGGCGTCCATCCGAGTCCCTCTCAATCGGGCGTATGGCGAATCAGACCTAGCTCTTCCGCGGGCGCCATTCAACCACGGAAGCGCACGCCGACGTGGGCATCCGCGTCGGCGCGTCACGGTCTGATGCAGGTCTACCAGAAGGGTCCGACTAAACTGCGTGGTCGTGAGCATCCATCCCATCGTGATCGCCGGCGAACCCGTGCTGCACCAGCCGACTCGGGAGATCACCGAGTTCGACGAGAAGCTGCGCACCCTCACCGACGACATGTTCGAGACGATGTACGCCGCCGAGGGCGTCGGCCTCGCGGCCAACCAGATCGGCCTCGACCTGCGGGTGTTCGTGTACGACTGCCCGGACGACGAAGGCGTGCGGCACAAGGGCCTGGTCGTGAACCCGAAGCTCGAGACGTCGGAGATCCCGGAGACCATGCCGGACCCGGACGACGACTGGGAGGGCTGCCTGTCGGCGCCCGGCGAGTCGTACCCGACGGGCCGCGCGAAGTGGGCGAAGGTGACCGGCTCCGACCTCGACGGCAACCCGATCGAGGTCGAGGGCACCGGCTACTTCGCGCGGTGCCTGCAGCACGAGACCGACCACCTGGACGGCTTCATCTACCTCGACCGCCTGGTCGGCCGGCACGCGCGCGCGGCGAAGAAGATGTTGAAGTCCAACAAGTGGGGCGTGCCCGGCCTGTCGTGGCTGCCGCCGAAGACCCCCGAGGACGACGGCGCCGTCATCTGACCTTGAAGTGCCGTTAAGGCCACCTTACGGGCGTCTGACGCCCGTAAGGTGGCCTTAACGGCTTTTGGCGGTGGGTCAGCAGCCGAGGTAGTGGCAGCGGACCACCTGCGGCGTCTCCAGCGTCGAGCCCGCCTTGACGTCCCAGGCGAGCCGGACGTACTGGGCGTGCGTCCAGGCCAGCGGGGTCGCCGAGTTGTTCGGCGTGCCCGTCGGGAAGCCGGTCTGGCCCGACGGCGCATTCTCGTCCCACACCTGCTCCGGCATGGTCTCCGCCGAGCTGCCCACCCGGCCGAGGTCACGCAGCCGGCGCGCGGCCGACGACGAGTCGCCGAGCGTCAGCTCGTACTCGCCGCGCTCACCGGCGAGCAGCGGCCACAGCCGCCCGAACGTCGTGCGGCTCTCGGCCGGGAACGTGTAGTCCCACGGCGAACCGTCGGCCTGCTCGCCGTAGCCGTCCTTCGTGTACCGGTGCCAGAACTGCCCGGTCGGCGTCGTGAACGCGATGTCCTTGTCGGTGACCCGAATGCTGTTCTTGATCACCGGGTCGTCGGCGCGGTAGATGCCGAGGCGCACCAGGTCGAGGAAGCCCGCGTCGGTGACCGCGCGCTGGTCCATCGTGACGCTCGAGTTGCCGAGGTTGTACGTCGTACCCGCGTTGGCGTTGGCGTCCTTCGTGAGCCGGACGAAGTACGGGTCCTTCGACAGCGGCCCGTTCGTGGTGATCGTCTGCTTCGGCAGGTCGGCCTTGAACTTGTCGGCCGCCGCGAGGTAGCGGGCGGCGTCCGCCGGAGCTCCGTTGTGCGAAGCCAGATCCGCGGCGCAGACGAGCCCGGCGATCACCGAGGCGATGGTCGACGGGGACCAGCCGTCCTGCTCCTCCCAGCGTTCCTGCTGGGTGTACGGCGCCGGCTGCCCGTTCGGGCCGACGTAACCGATGATGAAGTCGGCGGCCTTCCGGACGCCGGGCCACAGGTCGGTGCGCCCGAGCTGCTGGGCCAGCACGATCGGGAAAGCGGTTTCGTCGAGCTGGATCGACGTCCAGTACGGCACGCCGTCGACGCGGCTGTTCTGCGGCATGTGCCCGTCGGCCTGCTGCTGCGTGCCGAACATGTAGCTCACCGCGCGGTTCGCGGCAGCCTTGTCGCCGCCGGCGGCCAGGCCGGTCGCGATCTGGTAGAGGTCACGCGGCCAGACCAGGTGGTAGGTGCCGGACGGCGACCACTCCGGGTCGTTGTTCCCGAAGCGCCACGGCATGCTCGGCGACGCGATGAAGGCGCCCGGGTGGTGCTTGTCCTCGCTCGCGGCGAGGGTCAGCATCGACGCCTTGTAGAGGTCGCGCTCGGCGTCGGTCTTCAGCGACGACGGCGGCTTGCTGACCCCGCGCAGGTACTGCTCCCAGCCGCGGTCGTACGCGCGCGTGATGTCACGGACGCCACGTCGCTGCGACGCTTGCGCGCTGCCGAGCGCGTCGGCGGTCTTCGCGCCCATGCCGAGGGCGAGGGTGACGTGCCGGTTGCGGACGCCGTCGGCGCTCGTCTGCCCGGTCAGCAGGACGTTGCCCTTCGCGGCGGTGTCGTAGGTGTTCAGCTTGAAGGTCTTGGTGAGCTGCGTGTTCCCGTCGGACGAGCCCGCGTAGCCGACGCTGGTCTTCGTGAAGGCGGGCTTCGCGGTCAGGGCGGCGGCGTTGGTGGCGTCCTGCGCGGTGACGGCGTCGCCCTTCCGCCCGGCCGAGTCGTCGGAGCCGTCGTTGGTCAGGTCCGGGTCGGCGACCGCGTAGAGCTGGTACGGCCGCCCGGTGAGCGACTGGAAGTCGACGTCCACCAGCACCGTCGTGGCGGCCGGGTCGGTGACGTAGGTCTTGCGCAGGCGCCAGCGGTGCTGGTCGTCGGTGATGGTCTGCTCGTAGGTCAGGCTGTCGTCGTCGGTCCGCCGGACCTGCTGGGACTTGGCGGTGTAGTCGGCGACGGCGAAGCCGCGGCCGTCGGTGACGACGAAGTTCATCGACCGGACGCTCGGCGTCGACAGGTCCGGGTAGTAGACCTCGGACAGCTGGCCACCTTGGAGGGTGAACCAGACGTTGCTCGACCGGTCGTGCGCGGTGCCGAAGCCGGTCTTGTTCGCGGGCAGCCAGCTGGGATGGGCGCCCGGAGCGCCGGGAGCCTCTCCCGCGGCCGCCGCTATCCCCGGGATCAGGCCGGTGACCAGCAGCCCGGCGAGGGCGCCGAACATGAGTTTTCGCATATCAACCCCACAGAAAGTCGCTTCTGCACCGTTACAGAAGCGCCTGGAAGTCTCTCGCCGATCCTTCACCGGCGCATGGTCCGATCCGGTGAACCACTGACCGTCACTGGTCCGGTAAAACGCTTGCCCACCGTGTCCGGCGCCCGCGACGATCGGGGAATGCCGAACCTGCTCGCGTTCCTCCCCGCCGCGTTCCTCATCGCGATGGTCCCCGGCCCCGCGACGGTCATGCTGATCAAGCAGGCGGCCCGCGGCTCGAAGCGCAACGCCTTCGCGACCATCGCCGGCATCGAAGCCGGGGTTGCGTTCTGGGGGCTCGCCGCGGTGTTCGGCCTGATCGCGCTGCTCGCGGCTTCTCAGACCGCGTACGACATCCTGCGGTTCGCGGGCGCACTCTTCCTCGTCTACCTGGGGATCAAGGCACTCTTCTTCCGCGGTCGGGGCGAGGAGAAGGAGATCCGGCCCGGCGCGGGCTTCCGGTCAGGGCTGCTCACGAACCTCGGCAACCCGAAGGCGGGCGTGTTCGCCCTGTCGTTCCTGCCGCAGTTCGTCCCGGCCCACGCGGGCGCCGGCGCGCTGCTGGTCTGCGTCGCGGCTTGGATCGCCGCCGACGTCGTCTGGTACTCGGCGCTCGCCCTGCTCGTCACGCGGCTCGGGCAGTGGCTGCGCCGCGACGACGTCAAGCGGTGGCTCGAGCGCACGTCCGGCGGGCTGCTGATCGGCTTCGGCGTCACCGTGGCCCTCGAAGGCTGAGTTCACGAACAGCGAACGGACTTCCGCGGCCTTCGAGCGCACACTTGTAGTACCTGCAACGGTGTAATCGAGGTGCCTTCATGGATGACGCGATGGACGCCTACTCGCGCGCCGTCAGCACGGTCGCCAAGACCGTCACCCCGCACGTCGCCGGGGTGCAGCTCGCGCGCGGCAGTGGCTCGGCGGTCGTCTTCGCCGAGGACGGCCACCTGCTCACCAACGCCCACGTCGTCGCCGACCACCGGCGGGGTGTCGCGACCTTCGCCGACGGCAGCGAGGTGCCCTTCGACGTCGTCGGCGCCGATCCGCTGTCCGATCTCGCCGTGCTGCGGGCGCGTGGCGAGACGCCGTCGGCCGCCCGGCTGGGTGACGCCGACGAGCTCGTCGTCGGGCAACTCGTCGTGGCCATCGGGAGCCCGCTCGGCTTCTCCGGCACCGTCACCGCCGGCGTCGTCAGCGCGCTCGGCCGGGCGCTCCCGGTGCGGCAGGGACGGACCACCCGGGTGATCGAGGACGTCATCCAGACCGACGCCGCGCTCAACCCCGGCAACTCCGGCGGCGCGCTCGCAGACTCCACCGGCCGCGTCGTCGGGATCAACACCGCGGTCGCCGGCGTCGGGCTCGGGCTCGCCGTGCCGATCAACACGACCACCCGGCGGATCATCGACACGCTCGTCGTCGAAGGCCGGGTGCGGCGGGCGTACCTCGGCGTCGTCGGCGTGCCCGCCCCGCTGCCGGACGACATCGCCGAGCGCACCGGCCAGAGCGCCGGGCTGCGGGTGCGCGAAGTCGTCTCCGGCGGCCCCGCGGACCGGGCGGGCCTCAAGGCAGGCGACCTCGTGCTGACCGTCGGGCGCACCCGCGTCTCGGACGCGCAGGGCATCCAGCGGCAGCTGTTCGCCGAAGTGATCGGCACCGCACTGCCGATCACCGTGCTGCGCAACGGAGCCATGGTCGACGTCTACGCGACACCCGCCGAACTGGTCGGGTGAGGTGAGCGGACTTGAGTATGTCGCCCCGGCGTGGCATGGTCGGTGGCACAACACCAACGCGGGAGCTCGCGCCATGGCGGGCTGAGAGGGTGACTTGCGTTTCGCAGGCGTCACCGACCGCATGAACCTGACCGGGTAATGCCGGCGTAGGGAGTGAAAGTCGTTGACGACGCTCGAAAACAAGGACGTCTCCGTCACCACGGGTCCGATCACCGGATCGCACAAGGTGTACCACCAGACCGAATCCGGGCTTCGGGTTCCGGCACGCCGGATCGACCTCTCGAACGGCGAACACTTCGACGTCTACGACACTTCGGGCCCGTACACGGATCCCGAAGCCACCATCGATGTCCACAGTGGACTCCACCGGCTGCGCGCCGGCTGGGCCGACGGCCGTGAGCACAACACACAGCTCGGCTGGGCCAAACAAGGCGTCGTCACCAGGGAAATGGAGTACATCGCAGCCCGCGAGCGCGTCGACCCGGAGTTCGTGCGCACCGAGGTCGCCAGCGGTCGCGCGGTGATCCCGGTCAACCGCCGCCACCCGGAGTCCGAGCCGATGATCATCGGCAAGAACTTCCTGGTGAAGATCAACGCCAACATGGGCAACTCGGCCGTCTGGTCGTCGGTCGAGGAAGAGGTCGACAAAATGGTGTGGGCGACCCGCTGGGGCGCCGACACGATCATGGACCTCTCCACCGGCAAGCGGATCCACGAGACGCGCGAGTGGATCATCCGCAATTCGCCGGTCCCGGTCGGCACCGTGCCGATCTACCAGGCACTGGAAAAGGTCGACGGGGAACCGGAAAAGCTGTCGTGGGAGATCTACCGCGACACGATCATCGAGCAGTGCGAGCAGGGTGTCGACTACGTCACCGTGCACGCCGGCGTGCTGCTGCGCTACATCCCGCTGACCGCGCGGCGCGTCACCGGGATCGTCAGCCGCGGCGGGTCGATCATGGCCGCGTGGTGCCTCGCGCACCACCAGGAGTCGTTCCTGTACACGCACTTCGAGGAACTCTGCGAGATCCTGCGGCAGTACGACGTCACGTTCTCCCTCGGCGACGGCCTGCGTCCCGGCTCGATCGCCGACGCCAACGACCGCGCCCAGTTCGCCGAGCTGGAGACCCTCGGCGAGCTGACGCACATCGCGCGGTCGCACGACGTCCAGGTGATGATCGAGGGCCCCGGTCACGTGCCGATGCACAAGATCAAGGAGAACGTGGAGCTGGAGGAAAAGCTCTGCGGCGAAGCGCCGTTCTACACTCTCGGTCCACTTGCGACGGACATCGCGCCCGGCTACGACCACATCACGTCGGCCATCGGCGCGGCGCAGATCGGCTGGTACGGCACGGCGATGCTCTGTTACGTCACGCCGAAGGAGCACCTCGGCCTGCCGAACCGCGACGACGTCAAGACCGGCGTGATCACGTACAAGATCGCCGCGCACGCCGCGGACCTCGCCAAGGGGCACCAGTACGCGCAGGAGTGGGACGACGAGCTGTCGAAGGCGCGCTTCGAGTTCCGCTGGAACGACCAGTTCAACCTCTCGCTCGACCCGGACACGGCGCGTTCGTTCCACGACGAGACACTGCCCGTCGAAGCGGCGAAGACGGCGCACTTCTGCTCGATGTGCGGCCCGAAGTTCTGCTCGATGCGGATCACGCAGGACGTCCGCAAGTACGCCGAGGAGCACGGTCTGTCCACTGTGGAAGCGATCGAAGCCGACATGGCTTCGAAGTCGGCGGAGTTCGCCGAGGCCGGGAACAAGGTCTACCTGCCCGTGGTGCAGCCATGACTCCGCCCACCGCCCTCACCATCGCCGGATCCGACTCCGGCGGTGGTGCGGGCATCCAGGCGGACCTGCGCACGTTCTTCGCGCATGGTGTCCACGGGCTGGTCGCGCTGACGGCGGTGACCGTGCAGAACTCGTTGGGCGTCCAGGGTTTCACGGAGATTCCCGCCGACGTCGTGACCGCGCAGATCAAGGCGGTGGCGTCCGACATGGGCGTGAACGCGGCGAAGACGGGGATGCTGGCCACGGCCGAGATCATCCGCGCGGTGGCCAAGACCCTGGACGAGGTCGAGGTCGGCCCGTTGGTGGTCGACCCGGTGGCGGCGTCGATGACGGGTCACGCTTTGTTGCGGGAGGACGCTCTCGAGGCGATCCGCACGGAGCTGTTCCCCCGCGCGACGCTGATCACGCCGAACCTGGACGAAGTCCGCCTGCTGACCGGGATTTCAGTGGTGGACGCGGCATCCCAGCGTTCGGCGGCGGAGGCGCTGCTGGAGTTCGGCTCCCAGTGGGTGCTCGTCAAGGGCGGCCACATGCAGGGCACGCCGGAGTGCGTGGACCTGCTGTCGGACGGCCGCGAGTTCATCTCGTTGAGCGGCCGGCGGTACGAGACGGAGAACACCCACGGCGGCGGCGACACGATGGCATCGGCGATCACGTCGTCCCTGGCGAAGGGCGCTTCGGTGCCAGACGCGGTGGCGTCGGGCAAGAAGTTCATCGAGCGCTGCGTGGCGGAGTCCTACCCGCTGGGCGCCGGTGTCGGCCCGGTGTCGCCGTTCTGGGTGCTCGGCGGTCGTGAGTGAGAAACAGGGTTAGAACACTGTTTCTCACTCACG
>NZ_JAPZLD010000062.1:0-57389 GCF_030182635.1 Amycolatopsis ponsaeliensis | reverse complement strand
ATCTTCCCGACACCGTCTGGATCAACCGACCCACCGACGACACCAACCAGGAGCCCGAAACGGAAGCCGCCTAACACCCACTGGTCTCACTCACCTTGACAAATTCCGGGTGGGCCATCCGGGCCACCGCAGGGGAGGTCTCAGCGGACCTGGCTCACAGGGCGCTCATTTTGGCGGGCGTCGTGGCGCGAACGTGGCAGATCGCGGGAAACACGTGGACGGCGCAAACAGCGTGGACGGTGCCAGGTCACTTAAGCCACTTCTCGTGCAGACACGCGCAGTCCGATATCATGATGATCAGGGCACGCAGCTTGCGGACATCGGACTGATTCACTCGCTCGGATGGTTAACCGCTCCTGTTGCTGCATCGTACTTGTCATTCAAGTCTGACCGCTGAGGCTCCCGGTCAACCTGAGGAGGCGATCAGTCCGGCGCTGTAACTGTTTCATCTCGAATCGCGACCATACTTGCAACGGTGACAACTTCAGGAGGGACTGCAGTGACGGATTCGTCGATACTGGTGGAGACTGTCGAGGTAGGCGCAGACGGGAACCGCCAGATCTCGGCTCGCCCGAAGACGTCCGAGCTGTTGTCCGAGCGCCGTGAGGACATCGAGGCGGCGGTTGCCGAGGCGGTCGACGTGATGCAGAAGTCGATGGATGACACGGCGACCCGGTCTGGTTGGAAGGTCGCGAAACTGGAAGCGAGCTTCGGCATCAAGCTCAAGGCGGACGCGGGCGTGATCTTGACCCGCGTGGGCGGTGAGGCTTCGTTCGACTTCAAGATCACGGTCGAGCGAACGTGACCGATCTGGCGTGGGCGCGCGTAGCCCGGGATGGCGTGGACCGTGGCGGCGGGGTCTTGCTTGCCCCGAGATTGCTGCTGACCGCTCTGCATTGCGTCGCGGGCGTCGAAATCGGAGACAGCGAGAGCCGTCTACAGGTGTCCGTGGCCGACCGCGTGCCGGTACAGGCCGTGCTGGAGGCAAGAGCTGAGACCGCGGACTTAGCGTTGCTCAAGTTGAGCCACTCGCTCGGCTCGGCGGTCCAGCTTCCGGTGGCAAGCCGGTGTCGTCGAGGTGACAAGTGGTTCGCGCCATCGCGACCAAGTCCGACCGACCCGGAGTTGGCCGGCGACGTTGTCGGGCCTGTCGTCTACGACTGTCAAGCTGGCGGTCGAATTGATGCAGTACAGCTGACGAGCCAGGCCGTGCTCGGCAACTACCAGGGATATTCGGGCGGTCCCGTCTTCACGGCGCCGGAGGACCAGCACAACGTCATCGGCGTACTCATTGAGCAATACCCGGATCGTGTCGACCACGCTCGCGCCACCAACACGTTGTTCGCCGCAGCGATCGAGGGCGCGATGGACCAGTTCGCGTCGTTACAAACTGCGTACCTGCTCCGGCGGCTTTACGACTACGAGGACGCTCGCAACGAAGCAGCGGCGAAGGGCGATGAGAAGCACCGAGTCACGCTCGATCGGGTCAACGCCGCGGAAGATGTCGACGACGTCGATCAGAAGCACATCGCCACGGTACTCGGCTGGCTCGGCACTGCAGGCGCTATCGATCCCGAGGTCAGAGGCCTGCACCAGGCTCTGGTCAACAAGTGGGTTCTGGAGCACGGCGAGGGGTACGACCGGGAGGAACACGCAAAATGAGCGGCGAGCGTGACCTCGACCCGGTTGTATCTGACCTGATCAAGTGCGCCGGAGCGGTCTTGTCGGCGTCGAAGACAGGGTGGACGCCTGCCGCAGCCGAAGCCGAGAAGGCGGTCGGCGTAGTAATCGGTCGACTCTCGAGCGGACGGCTGGAGACCTCACGCGAAGCCGTCGACTCAGTCGTTGCTGCGGCGGTCCTGCTCGATTACGTGCAGATGTCGTCTCTCTCTGATTCGCTGCTGATGTCGTGCAGACCTGCGACGAACGGCGAACCAGCTCACAAGGTCGTGGCGACGGCGCAGGCCGCGATCCACGCTCGCCGTGGCAGCTGGGAGTTCGTGGAAGGTGTGCTTGACCTCGAGGATGTACCCGGACTGGATGACCGCAGCCTGCGAATCGCAGTCGACCTCGCCCTGAGCGCGGTCTACGGGCGCGGTGACGCCAGTAGCAACGACTTGGCGCGCGGCGTTGGTATCGACGCTTTCCGCGATCGGCCGATCCTGTGGTTCACACTCGCGTCAGCGGCGTTCGAGAACGCGATGTTGCACGCCGAAGCAAGACTTGCGGGTCAGCTGCTGCGTCAGATGGAGATCAGCAGTGCCGCAGTCGTCAACGAGATCGGTGCGGATCATCCGTATCTGGGTCTCGTCCTGCTCACCCTTGCTTCCGCAAAGTGCTCGCGTGCGGCGACCGAAGGCAACGTGACCGAGCTGCGGCGCTGCGCTGACATCCTGGCCGTCGCTGTCCAGCGCGCAGCGTCGCAGCTGGGCGACCAGCACCCACACACAGTCGGTGGTCTCGCGAACCTAGCGCACGCGGAGTTCGAGATCGCGCTCGCTTCGAGGGCTGTGGACGACCTGACCCGAAGTGTCGAAGATCTGCGGTTGCTCCGTCAACGAGTCTTCGTGGCACTGGGGCAACGCCATCCGATCGCCGTGGCCGTCGAGATGAACGCTGCGGTCGCGGGTCTGGAAATCGCCCGTATGAGCCGGTCTTCCGCCACCCTCGACGCTGCCGCACGCGAGTTGCGCGCCACAGTGGATCTGGCGACGGAGGTGTTCGGTGCCTTCCACCCTCGCGCCGCAGTCGCAGCCACGAACGCTGCATTGGCGGAGTTCGATCTCGCCAGGAGCCGTCACTCCACGTTCGAGCTCGAGCGTGCGTTGGCGATGTTCGAACGCACTCGGTTGCAGACCGAGAACTCGTTGGGCGCGAATCATGCTGTTGCGGTGGTGATCAAGCGGCAGATTCAGGCGTGTCAGGCGCTCTTGTCGACAGGCCCGCCAGCCGACGACAGGGCCGCGGGAGGTGCGGCGACGATTGTGGAGACTCGTACAGACGAACTGTGGGATGCCGCCGGCGACTACGTCTCTATCCACCAAGCCACTCTGCCGCCGTCGGATTGGACAAGGCGGAGAAAGGCCGACACCGGCTCCGAAGAAAACTTCTTAGCGGCGATCGAGAATACGCTCGCCGCCATTGGGCTCGCTGATGAGAGTGCCTCACGAGACCTGCTGCTCGCTTTAGTCCACGACAACCTTGGCGTGCCGCTTCCACTTCCGGTTTCGAAAGGCGCCACTGGGCGGGAACAGCTGGTCGCTATCGTCGTGGCCTGCTCAAAAGTACCTGGCGGCATGGACGCTCTCGTTCAAGCGGTTAGGATGCTGCGGCCTTCCTCGCCCGAAGAGATGCACCTACGGACCCTGGTAAGTAATCATCAGCTACGGGCCGATGAATACCAGGCCGCCGTTCCCCAGCGGCTGTTGGAGCGCGCGACGAATCTGTTCGCGAAGAAGGGCTTCGACCGCACGTCAGTCCAAGAGATCGCCGAGGCGGCGGGCGTCACCAAGGGTGAGATGTACCACTACTTCGCCTCGAAGGACGACCTGCTCTGCGAGATTTATACGCGGGTGCTGCGGGAGCAGACCCGCCAGCTGGAGAGCGTGGCGTCATCGAGCGCGCCGTTGCGGGAGCGGCTCGCGGCGGCGGCGTCCGACGTGGTGGTGTCGAGCATCGACAACCTGGACGACAACACGATCTTCCTGCGGTCGATGCACCAGTTGTCTCCAGACAAGCAGAAAGCGGTTTGGGCTGAGCGGCGGAAGTACCAAGAGCGCTTCCGGGGGCTGATCGAGGAGGGGCAGCGGTCGGGAGAGTTCCGCACGGACAAGCCAGCCGATGTGGTGGTGGACTTCTTCTTCGGGTCAGTGCAACACCTGGGGTCGTGGTACCGCCACAGCGGCTCGTTGACGGCGCGCCAGATCGGTGATCACTACGCGGACCTGCTGCTCGACGCCCTGCGGCCACCGGCGGGTTAGTGTCAAACCGCGCTACAAACAGTGGACCGACGCATCATCGACGTAGCTAATTCTTACTCTTTGTAATCAAATCGCTTCCGCCGGCCGGGGACGTGTCGGGCGCGATAGTGAGAGCCTGACGTCGGTGTTAGCTCGCCTGCACCGAGTACTCGGCCCCGACCATAGGTGTGCATCCAGGCGATATTTCGGGGAAGCCATTCTCGGTTCCTTGAGTGACACAAGCCTTGCTCATCTAGGAGCAATAGTGCAGGTGCTCGGGGTCGTTCGCCGTCGCCTTCGAGCTCAGATGAGTCGCACCAACACCGGTCTGCGTCCGAGGCCGTTCATGTTCTTCTCGGACGAGGTCGCCACCGGGGCTGTTTTGGACCAGCAAGGAGGTGTGTAGCTGCGAGGCTAGGCGAACTGGCCACCGAGGTGTCTCGCTGAATCGCTCGCAGCATGTTCGCGCCGACTGCCGCAGAAGGGTGGAGGCGCCGGGATTGACGGCTCGCGTCCCGCTGGTGACACGCAGTGCCTGTCGGAACTTGCTGGGTAAACTGCTCTCGGAGCTACCGCAGGCCGCCCGATGGGAGACAGAGGACAGCACACTGGTCGAACGTGTGTTCGACCGGACAGGCTGGTTGTGCTAACCTGGTATAAGCAGGTCAAGAGTGGCGTGTCGAACGGCGGGTCATGCTGAGATGGGAGACATATGGATCAGGGGCGCGCCCAGGTGGCAGCTCGTGATCGAGACGTTCCTTGCGGTGAGCTTGCATCGATCTTGTCGGGCTTGTGGGACAACGGCCTTGACTGCATGCGTGCGCGACACTGTTGCGCCAGCCGATAGCCCGGGAGAATGCCGTGTCACCGACAGGACAGGCCCCGTCGCAGCTGCGCGGTAGCCAGCTGCATGCTGTACTTGACAACGGCGCAGTGCCACTCGGAGAGCTTTATAGCCGTCTCGGACTCGAGTTCGGCGGCGGATGGCTAGCTGATGTTCTGGCTGGCCGACGGGATGCGACTACGGCTGAGTTGGCCCGCCTTTCGGCCCATGCGCAGGTGCCAATGACTGTGCTCGCGGGGGCTGTCCGGCCGGAGCAGAGTGTTGCTGTGGCTCTGCGGGCAGGCTTGCTCGAGTCGCCGACGGCGCTCGAACCAGTACTTCATCGGGCACGCAAATTACTTGAACATTTTCGCCTGTTGGGTTCCTGGTATCCTGCTGTCGTAAACAAGAGGCTCGAGTTCGGTGCGCAAATGTGCAGGTCGCGTTCAGATGATCCTTATGTCAAACGATCTGCTCAGAGGACCGCTCAGTACCTTAGAGTGGTTTCCGAAATAGGTGGCATTCAGCCGGTAGGCGACCTTAGGGAACTTATTGAATCGTTTGGCGTTCCTGTAATTTTTGCGGAAATGCCTGACAGAATTCATGGAATTACTGTACATGAAGACTTTGATGGTATTTGGCGTGGCGTGGTTGTTGTAAACTGCAGAGATAGTTGGACTAGGCAGCGATTTACCCTCGCCCACGAACTCGCTCATATCATCTACCGAGATAGTCAGCCTATTATCATCGATGACGACCAAGAGGTTGATGAGAGCAATCGTGTAGAATTTCGCGCAGAGTGCTTCGCGAGATATTTTCTAGTTCCTGCCGAAGGTCTAAGCAAGTCCTTATTGAACGTCGACGGCGTTGAGTCGGCCGCAATGGTCGCAAATACTATGCTGCACTTTGGTGTAAGCAGACCTGCTGCAATGCGTGCGTTGGCCGAATCGACCCAGATGTCATACGAGTACTTAAATGGTATGGCTGGGGCGGGTTCGGTGCGGGATTTAATGGCGAGGTCTCGGCTCGACGTGGAGTGGTCTACACTCTCTCGGGATCAGCATGACGAGAGTGCTTCACCCTGGCTCCTGGAGTTGGCTCTGGATGCCTATCGAGAGAAGTATGTGCCTGCGCAGCTCGTTGCGGATGTGCTTGGGCGAGGCGATGAGACTGATAGTGTTGAGGCTGATCTAGTCGCACAAGGTTGGGCGCACTGACGCCTTTGGAGCTAGACTTTCCTAAGTGTGGCGCATGCGGCGCATTCATTGGGTGTGGTCGGACACGTTAGTTCAGTTGCGGAAGTAAATGCGGCGGCGTTTGGAATTCCGGACATTCCGGTGGCTCGTTGATATAGATTCCAGGCTGCGTCTGCGGAAATGTGTGATGCGCACACAAGCTCGTGCAATGCGTGGCCGAAGTGGCGTACTTCAATGCCGTGCGCAGATGCCACCGTGCTGGCATCGCCGTCGTTTGTTACGAGCACCACCTGGGTGCCGGATCCAACTTTTTTCTTAGACCATGCGATCGCGGATGCTTCGCCACCGTGTCGATCTGCTGTCCTGGCGGCGTGCGCATTTGCCGTTCGTCCATCGGCAAGGTTGCGAAGTTGATGCATGGCCGTGTCGTAATGAGCCCACATGCTGTCATCGAGTGATGCGATTTCAATCTTGCTGGGAGTGATTAGTCGACGAAGTGCATCGTTGGCCGCCAGCTTCATTAGCTGCTCTTCGGGGGAGGCGGGTCGCCTGGCTCTGTTCTTGATTTCCTCTACGATTACATCAGTGGTATAAAGGCGCCCTTTGAAGTGTTCCGCAAACCAGTGGCAGCCAACCTCGTCCCTTGCTGCCGAGCAGAGCGCACCAGTGTCAAGCATGTAGGCAGCCTCGGGGCGCCCGCGATGTGGCATGGATCGGCTGAACTGAAGTCCACGCGGTGGTCGTACCGTCGCTGGAGGGACGGATCGCCGTCGGGGCATGCTTAAGGGCGACGGACGCGGCCGCTCTCCCCCGGGTTGCATGTAGACGGTACTCCGTTCTAGAACGGCGGAGGGGTTGCGTCCTCCTGGATCAGACCTAGGTTACCGCTTGTCGCCGCCGTATGGGTGTCTCGCTCGGGGCACCATCGTCGAACTGGGCACCAAGCGCAGTGTGGGCCTGGCGAAGTCTTCCAGGTCACGTCATTCGCCCATCTGGTCGTCGCTGCCCGGACTCTCTCTCGCGCTATCATCCCCAAGATTTTGTCCGAAAGTTCATACCGATAGGTGCGCGACTCAGCGGGTGTGATGATTTCAAGGTGTACTTCGCCACGTTCGGCGCTGAACCGTTCAACGAGCCCAGATTCCATGACTGTCAAATTCAATGCGACGGCTAAGTAGCGGTCGCGCGCCGAATCGGCATCTGGGGGTAGTTGATCATTTTGAGTGGTCTTCACCTCGTGAAGGACCAGTGTTGAGTCTTGCAGCAAAATCAGGTCGGGCTTTATGGCGACAATGATGTCGCTGCTTTTGTCGAGGCAGTATTGAGTTTCTTCTACGGAAATCACTTTTGTGTCAGGGTCTGCCAACGGGCAGCTTTCTACATGATTCCTCAGGTATCTATACGCCGCTCGGTAGTCGGCGCGTTCAATAAGGCCTTCCGCGAGGCCCAGGTCTCGATCATCGGGATCCCTTAGATCTGATGGCCGACAAGGGGTATTGCGTTTATGTGCTTCTTTAAGCCAGGTATGTACTGCGATGCCTCTAGTTCTTGCATCGCTGCCTTCGGCATCGGACGGGAGGTGTTCGTCGAGCATGTGCCACTGTGCCGGGCAGTTCTCGTATCTGTCGAGATCGCTTGCTGAAACGGATCGAGTCCAGGCGGCTTGCTGATCTTGTTGGAGAGCTCCTGGAGTTGGAATCAGCGCGTCGCAAGTTGCATAGATCTTACAGTTCGCGCAATCTCGGCCAGGTGTGCGTGTTTTCCCTGTGGCTGCTGAATTGGCGGCATTTCGGCCACGTCCGGCGAAGCGACTATCTATTGCTGCCGCATCTTCGTCGGATACTACTTCGCGCTCCAGGCCGTCTAGCAGTCCGATCTCAACGACATGGACGCGGCTGGCCAAACGGTTTCCTGGAACTTCCCTTGCTACCACGGCGGCAATATCCGCCCACTCAGTATCTTTCGTCTTCGCGCGGCCGAGGCGGAAGCGTCGCACCTCCCGGGTGCCTTCGCTCGTCTCGTAAACAGGACCCCAGACTCCTAGTTCGGCCCGCCCCTGGGGAACTAGGTGCCAGTTGCCAAGATGGACCATGGGTCCGATTTCCGCTTCGCGGGCCTCGTGAAACTCGACGTACTGATCCAGTGCGTGCTCTGCATAAGTATGGTCACCGGGATGGGAGCCATTGAACTTGCGCTTCGCTCGATCGAGGGCGGCAGTGTGAGCTACGCCGGCGGCCTCAAGCCGGTGAATGGCTTCTATGGCATCGGCGACCCGAAATAGTGGTCCTCGGTACGGCGCATGGCGCGGTGCTGGTTCGTACGGCCAGATCCTAGGGTGCGTCTTGAGGGCCAGATGCATCTGACAGTGGCCGAGCGCCGAGTTTTCGGCATCAGATGCCGTCACGCGTACAGCTCTGACGTCACCTTGACAGTCGTTCGGAGGGGTCCAGTTCACCTTTCCCTCACTCGTGCACTGCGTGGCCTGCCGGGTCGCAGCCTGTCACTTTACGCCACGATTATCTCTTTCGGATGTACACGTTCGGGTTGCCACGAGGCGTGATGAGGCGGTGGCATGGAGTTGATTCCAGCGTGGACCTAATTGAATTGATGCCAACAACGCGGCGTCGCTAGCCTCAGCGTCGCTGGTGGCAAGTAGGAGGGCGGTCGTGCACGAGAGACGGGCGACACGGTCGACGGGGCGACTGGTGGGTACGGCCCGTGGATGGTGATCGAGCCGGAGACTCTGCTCCGAACCGGCGCACCGCATCCAACATGCCGGTGTGAGGGCATCTGGATACGTCACGGTGCCAGGGCGTGACGGATGAGCAGATGCGCGCGCAGCTTCGCCGCGCGATGCTGCTGGCAGCGACTCGAAGGCCGCCGCCAGCAGGCCGCCTCCCACGCGTCGGTGTGCGGAGGGAACCTCCTGATCGCCGCCCACGGCGACCTGGGTGTGGCGTCGACAGCCGGACGAGCGAATACCCCGTACGCGGTGTCCGGAAGATGCCGAGTGAACGGTGAACCGATCGATCAGTTCGAGAGAGTTGCGACACGCCACCTGACCATGCCGTTCCATCGAAGATAGGGAGCAGCCCGGCACGTGGAGGTGCACCCGCCTACTTATACGCAGGCGCGCCAGAGCGCGTCTTCGGTGGTGGTCTTGGAGTCGGCGATTGCCTTGTCCCATCGTGCTTGCAGGCTGTCGAGGAGGCGTTGTTCGACTGCGGCGGCGACGTGGGAGTAGGTTTCTTGGACTTTGTCTTGGAGGACGTGGCCGAGGCGGAGGGCTTGGGCGATTTCGGGGATGCCGTCGTCGATCATCCAGGTTTTGTGGCTGTGGCGGAGGCCGTGGAAGGTGAGGCCTGGCTTTGCTGGCTGGAGGCGGATGGCCGGGTTGGCGATGTGGAGGTTGCCGTCGGCGGCGGGGCGGAAGGCTCGGCGGGAGAAGTTGCTGCGTCGGTGCCATTCGAGGTTCGGCGTGACGAAGACTTGGCGGTGGTTGTGGGTGGCTAGGTGCCGGCGCAGGAGTCGGACGAGGAATGGGGGCAGGCTGATGGTGCGTTCGGATTCGTCGGTTTTGAGGTGGCCGAGGTAGAGCGGGCCAGCGCACGGTTCGTGGAGGGCACCCACATCAGGGTCGAGGTCGATGAAGCCGGTGTCGTCGTCGTAGAGCTGGACGCTGCTGCGGTCGAGGCCAGTGAGTTCGCCCCAGCGAGCTCCGGTCCACCCGCCGGTGACGACGAGGACCGCTCCGCCCGGTCCGTACTTGAGGGCGACCTGGTCGGCGACGTGGAGGACCTCGGCTGGCTCGCCCCAGATCTTGCGCGGGGTGCGCTGGGCGCGGCGCCGGCGTCCGCGGCGGCGGGCGACGATGGGGTTGGCGGCGATTAGCTTCTCCGGCACAGCGTCGGAGAGCAAGAGCGAGAAGCATTTGATGATGCTGTCGACCGTGGTCTTCGCGAGCCCGGAGGCGCGCAGTTTCTTCTCCCAGGTGCGGATGCCGAGGTTGGTGAGTTCGGCGAAGGCGGTGTTGCCCCAGCGGGGGAGGATGTGGACTTTGAGGAAGCTGCGGTAGTTCTCTTCGGTGCGTTGGTCGATGTCGAGGGAATCGAGCCAGGCGGGTGCGAATTCGGCGATGGTGGTGCGGCTGTCTTCGGGGTCGATCCAGGTTCCGGTGCGTTGTTCGTGGAGCATCGTGCTGATGTGGTTCTCGGCGGTGTTGGCGTCGGGGAATCCGGAGATGGCGCCTTTGGTGCCGTCGGTGCGGCGGTAGCGGACTCGCCAGGTGTCGTCTCCGGCGGGTTCGGTCCAGGGCACGGTGAACTCCTGCGCTGTGGTGAGGGGGTCGCGTGGTGGTGCGTGTCCAGGACCGCTCCATAGGCGACAGAGAGGAAGCTGATTCGGCGAAGAACCTCGGTATGCGACCGGATCGGGTGCTAGCGCCGAGTTCGACGGCGTCGGCCGGGCCGGCTCAGAGCCTGGTTTCGGTGGCTCGGTCCGCGGCGGCCGGCGGCGACGATGGCGCGGAGGTCCTCGTCGGTGAAGCGCAGGTGTTTGCCGACGAAGGTGCAGGGGATGAGGCGCTGGCCGGCTTTGCGGCGGAGCCACGACTCGCCGATGGTCAGCCGTTCGGCGGCGGCGGCCGGCGTGTAGAGAAGTCGGCCCGTGTCGCCGATGGGGGAGTCGGCGGGCTCGGAGTGTTTCGGTGGCTGGTGCGCTACGGCGTGGGGGTGGCGAAGGAGATCATCGTCGTTCTGCATGGTGGCCTCGAAGTGCGCGACGGGTCTTGGTCGCTGCTAACTCCGCACAGGCGCATCGGAGGAGACAGAAAGATGATGATCTGCGGCCAACCGCATCGAGGCTGGTTCGGGTCGGTGGCAGCGCCTGCGGCCGATGCCGCGGAGGTGGCGGGTCAGAGAACCTTTGGTGATCCACCTGTTCGGGGGACGCTGCTGGGGCCCTTTTGGTGACCCCATTTCGCCGCCCTCCGGCAGGTGCCCCAGTTTTGCCCCAGCTACTCGCCGGTAGCTGAACTTCTTCTGGACGAAACTCAAAGTTCGCCGGTACGAAAAAACCGCCCAACCTGGAACTTCTGTCCCGGTGAGCGGTGTTTCGTCACTGTGGAGCTAAGGGGACTCGAACCCCTGACCCCCTCACTGCCAGTGAGGTGCGCTACCAGCTGCGCCATAGCCCCGAAGCGAAGGTGTACTCCGCATCTCGTGTGTCCATACGTTACACGACCCCCAGGCGACCCCCGCAGAGGGGTGGCTCTACGGAGTCGTCCCGCTCAGTGGGGCGTTGACCTGCACTTTTACACCTTATTTTTAGTCGTGTATTGACTCCCGGTGTGGCCGCCGTTACATTTTCGGCGGTTGTGACGCCGAGGTCCCCGCCCGTTACGCCGCGTCTACCTCCTAGACCGGGCATGCCTCTGCCGTTTCCTGCTCTACGGACGCCGCGAAGTGCGGCAGAGGAGGTTTCGATGAAGACGAGACGGCGGGTGATGGTGCTGTTCTCCGCGGCATCCGCCCTGGTCGCGGGCATGCTGACCACCAGTCAGGCGCAAGCCGCGGTCACTCCGGACGGCTGGTACACCGTGGCCGCCGTCAACAGCGGCAAGTGTGTCGATGCCCGCGCCGCCGGGACCGCCAACGGCACCGCTGTGCAGCAGTACTCCTGCAACCAGACCGCTTCGCAGGAGTGGCAGTTCCAGCCCACGAGCGACGGCTACTTCCGGGTGAACGCGCGCAGCAATCCGGCCGCCGCCTGGGATGTCAGCAATGTCTCCACCGCCGATGGTGGCCTCGTGCAGCTCTGGACCTACTCGAACGGCGCCAACCAGCAGTGGCAGGCCGTCGACGAGGGCAACGGCCGCTACCACTTCGTCAGCCGCAACAGCGGGAAGTGCCTCGACGTCCCCAGCGCCTCCACCGCCGACTCCGTGCAGCTCCAGCAGTACTCCTGCAACGGCACCACCGCCCAGTCGTTCACACTGAACCCCGTGGGTGGCACGACTCCTCCGACTCAAGGCCAGCCGGACCTCGGACCGAACGTGGTGATCTTCGACCCGTCGATGTCGAGCTCCAGCATCCAGAGCCGGCTCAACAGCATCTTCAGCCAGCAGGAACGCAACCAGTTCGGCAGCCAGCGCTACGCCGTCATGTTCAAGCCC
This sequence comes from Amycolatopsis ponsaeliensis, assembly GCF_030182635.1. Taxonomy (NCBI): domain Bacteria; kingdom Bacillati; phylum Actinomycetota; class Actinomycetes; order Pseudonocardiales; family Pseudonocardiaceae; genus Amycolatopsis; species Amycolatopsis ponsaeliensis. The sequence goes on along the minus strand of NZ_JAPZLD010000062.1, from coordinate 45,239 downwards.
GGCACGTACTCCAACGACGTCAACGTCGGCTTCTACACGCAGGTGCTGGGCCTCGGCCTGAGCCCCGACGCCGTGACGATCAACGGCGCCGTGCACGTCGAGGCCGACTGGTTCCCGCCGCAGAACGCGACGCAGAACTTCTGGCGCGGCGCCGAGAACCTGTCCGTCAACCCGACCGGCGGCGCCGACCGCTGGGCCGTCAGCCAGGCCGCGCCCTACCGCCGCATGCACGTCCGCGGCGACCTGCAGCTCGACGACGGCGGCTGGGCCAGCGGCGGCTGGATCTCCGACTCCAAGATCGACGGCCAGGTCCGCTCCGGGTCGCAGCAGCAGTGGATCTCGCGCAACTCGCAGTTCGGCAGCTGGAACGGCTCGAACTGGAACATGGTCTTCGCGGGCGTCCAGGGCGCTCCCTCGAACACGTTCCCGAGCCCGCCCTACACCACGGTCGGCCAGACGCCGGTCGTGCGTGAGAAGCCGTTCCTCTACATCGACAACGCCGGCAACTACCAGGTCTTCGTCCCCGGCGTGAAGACCAACGCGTCCGGCACGAGCTGGGCGAACGGCACCGCGCCCGGTAGCTCGCTCCCGATCGACCAGTTCTACATCGCCAAGCCCGGCGCCACCGCCGCGGACATGAACGCCGCGCTCGCCGCGGGCAAGAACCTGCTGGTCACGCCGGGTGTCTACCACCTCAACCAGGCGCTGCACGTCACCCGGCCGGACACCGTCGTGCTCGGGCTCGGCATCGCCACACTGGTGCCGGACGGCGGCGTCACCGCGATGAACGTCGACGACGTCGACGGCGTCAAGGTCGCCGGCCTGCTCATCGACGCCGGCACGACCAACTCGAACACCCTCATGCAGGTCGGGCCGGCCGGTTCGAGCGCGAACCACGAAGCGGACCCGACGTCGCTGCACGACGTGTTCTTCCGGATCGGCGGCCCGGCCGTCGGCAAGGCGACGAACAGCCTGGTGGTGAACAGCAGCAACGTGATCGGCGACCACATGTGGATCTGGCGCGCCGACCACGCCGACAACGGCAACAACGTCGGCTGGGGCACCAACACCGCCGACACCGGGCTCACCGTCAACGGCAACAACGTGACGATGTACGGCCTGTTCGTCGAGCACTACCAGAAGACGCAGGTCGTCTGGAACGGCAACGGCGGCCGGACGTACTTCTTCCAGAACGAGATGCCCTACGACGTGCCGAACCAGGCGGGCTGGATGAACGGGTCGGCCAAGGGCTACTCCGCCTACAAGGTGGGCCCGAACGTCACCAGCCACGAGGCGTGGGGGCTGGGCAGCTACTGCTACTTCAGCACCAACCCCTCGGTCGCCAGCGCCCACGCCTTCGAGGCGCCGAACACCCCGGGCGTGAAGTTCCACGACATGGTGACCGTGTCGCTCAACTACCAGGGCACCATCACGCACGTCATCAACACCACGGGTGACACGACCCCGACCGGCACCAAGCCGGTCAACCTGGTCAGCTACCCCTGAGCAACCGGCGTGCGCCGTGGTGGCGGCCGCGGCGCACGCCGGTCCTATGTGTCCGGCCACAAAGGACGATGTGGCCCGAACGGGTGGTGAATCGCGCCAACCAGGCGTTTTGCCGCGATACTGGGTGTCCCGACACCCGAGGAGCGGCTCATGACCTCCTTCGCAGCGTTCTCCGTCGTCGAACCCCGCAAGGCGTGGCCGATCGCCGCCGTCCGCGGCGTGTTCGCCGTGCTCTTCGGGCTCTTCGCGCTGATCTGGCCGAGCGCCACGGTGCTCGTGCTGGCGATCCTCTACGGCGTGTACGCGATCGTCGACGGCATCGGCGGCCTGATGCAGGCCTTCCGCCCGGGCGACCCCGGCCACCGCGCCGCCTACGGGATCCTCGGCGCGCTCGGCATCATCGCCGGAATCCTGGTCCTGGTCTGGCCCGGCATCACGGTCCTGCTCCTGGCCCTGCTGGTCGGCCTGTGGGCGATCGTCACCGGCGTCGCGGAGATCGCCGCCGCGATCCGGCTCCGGAAGCAGATCCAGGGCGAGGCGTTCCTCATCGCCGCGGGCGCGCTCTCGGTGATCGCGGGCGTCCTCATCGTGATCAACCCGATCGCCGGCGCGTTCGGCATCGCGCTGCTCGTCGGCATCTACGCGCTGCTGTACGGGATCATGCTGCTGGTGCTGGCCTTCCGGCTGCGCAAACTGGGGGACACCGCCCCCGCCGCGTGAGTAGCGTGCGGGGGTGTCGACCCGCGAACTGGTGGTGCTGGGCACCGCGTCCCAGGTGCCCACGCGCCATCGAAACCAGAACGGCTACTTGCTGAGGTGGGACGGCGAGGGCATCCTCTTCGACCCCGGCGAAGGCACTCAGCGCCAGATGCTGCGGGCGGGCGTCGCCGCCACGGACGTCACGCGGATCTGCGTCACGCACTTCCACGGCGACCACAGCCTCGGCCTGTCCGGGGTGATCCAGCGGCTGTCGCTGGACAAGGTCAAGCACCCCGTCCACGCCCACTTCCCGGCGTCCGGCGCGCACTACTTCGAACGGCTGCGGCACGCGACGGCGTTCTACGAGACCGCTGACCTGCGCGAACACCCGATCACCGAGGACGGGCAGATCGCCACCGGGAAGATCACCCTCGAGGCCCGGCGGCTGAGCCACCCGGTCGAGGCGTTCGGCTACCGGCTGGTCGAGCCGGACGGCCGCACCATGCTCCCCGAGTGGCTGCGCGAACACGGCATCACCGGCCCGGACGTCGGCAAGCTCCAGCGTGACGGCCGGCTCGGGAACGTCAGCCTCGAAGACGTCAGCACCCACCGTCCCGGCCAGCGGTTCGCGTTCGTCATGGACACCCGTCTGTGCGACGGCGTGTACGCCCTGGCCGAACACGCCGACATGCTCGTGATCGAGTCGACCTTCCTCGCCGAGGACACCCACCTCGCCCGCGACTTCGGGCACCTGACCGCCCAGCAGGCGGCGCGCGTCGCCGCCGAGTCCGGCGTCCGGCAGCTCGTGCTGACCCACTTCTCCCAGCGCTACCCCGACTCCACGCGCTTCCTGGACGAAGCGAAAGCCGAGTTCGACGGCGAGATCGTGGTGGCCGAGGACCTGGAGCGGGTCCAGGTCCCGAAACGCCGGTCCTCCCCAGCGGACCACCCGGCGCCGTAGGCTGCATCTCGTGAGCCAGCCGATCCTGATGACCGTCGACGACGATCCCGCCGTGTCCCGCTCGGTCGCCCGTGACCTGCGGCGCCGCTACGGGAAGGACTACCGCGTCATCCGCGCCGACTCCGGCGCGGACGCCCTCGACGCCCTGCGCGAGATCAAGCTGCGCGGCGACGCCGTCGCGGCGATCCTCGCCGACTACCGGATGCCGCAGATGGACGGGATCGCCTTCCTCGAGAAGGCGATGGACCTGTTCCCGCACGCCCGCCGCGCCCTGCTGACCGCCTACGCCGACACCGACGCCGCGATCCAGGCGATCAACGTCGTCGACGTCGACCACTACCTGCTCAAGCCGTGGGACCCGCCGGAGGAGAAGCTCTACCCGGTGATCGACGCGCTGGTCGAGACCTGGAAGGCGGTCGGCGACAAGCCGGTCGAAGAGGTCAAGCTCATCGGCCACCGCTACAACTCGCCGTCGTTCCAGATGCGCGACTTCCTGGCCCGCAACGCCGTGCCGTACCGCTGGTACTCGGTCGACGACGACGAAGGCCGCCGGATCCTGCAGGCCGCGGAGGCCACGGACGCCGACATCCCGGTCGTCGTCACCCCCGACGGCACCGTGCTCAAGAACCCCAGCGGCAGCGAGATCGCCGACGCCGTCGGTTTGTCGACCCGCCCGGCGCAGGAGTTCTACGACCTCGTCGTGATCGGCGGCGGCCCCGCGGGCCTCGGCGCCGCGGTGTACGGCGCGTCCGAGGGCCTGCGCACGGTCCTCGTCGAGAAGAAGGCCACCGGCGGCCAGGCCGGCACGAGTTCGCGCATCGAGAACTACCTCGGCTTCCCCGACGGCGTCTCCGGCGCGCAGCTGACCGACCGGGCGCGGCGCCAGGCGCAGAAGTTCGGCGCCGAGGTGCTGACCGCGCGCGACGTCGTCGGCCTCGAAGCCCGCGGCTCGTCGCGGGTCGTCACCTTCGGCGACGGCAGCGAGATCGCCGCGCACTCGGTGATCCTCGCCAGCGGCGTCACCTACCGGGCCCTGCAGGCCGACGGCATCGAGGAGCTGACCGGCCGCGGCGTCTACTACGGCTCGGCCGCGACCGAGGCGCCCGAGTGCAAGGGTGAGCACGTCTACATCGTCGGCGGCGCGAACTCCGCCGGGCAGGCCGCGGTGTTCTTCTCCCGGCACGCCAGCGACGTCACGATCCTGGTGCGCGGCGAGTCCCTCGAGGCGTCGATGTCGCACTACCTGATCGAGCAGATCGCCGGCATCGAGAACATCCACGTCCGGACGCACACCACGGTCAAGCAGGCCCACGGCGACGAGCACCTCGAGCGGCTCACGCTGTGCGAGAACGGCGTCACCGAGACGGTCGAGAGCGGCCACCTGTTCATCTTCATCGGCGCGGCCCCGCGCACCGACTGGCTCGGCGAGGGCATCCACCGCGACGAGCACGGCTTCGTCTGCACCGGTCCGGACCTGACGGCGAACGGGCAGCGGCCGGCCGGCTGGTCGCTCGACCGTGATCCGCACTACCTCGAGTCGTCCATCCCCGGCGTGTTCGTGGCCGGTGACGTGCGGGCCCAGTCGGTCAAGCGGGTGGCGTCCGCGGTCGGCGAAGGCGCGATGGCCGTGACGCTGGTACACCGGTACCTGGAGGAACAATGAGCGCACTGCCGCGGGAAGAGCTTCGCGGGCTCTTCCTTTTCGAACACCTTTCCGAAGACCAGCTCGACTGGATCGCCGCCAACGCCGTGATCGAGGAGTACGAAGCCGGCTCGACCGTCATCAGCGAGGGCGCCGAGGCGACGTGCTTCTACGTCCTGCTGAACGGCGCGATCCGGATGACGCGGCTGGTCAGCGGCACGGAGGTGGAGACCAACCGGTCCGACCAGCGTGGCGCCTACTTCGGCGCGACGCAGTTCTTCGTGCACCAGGAGAACGAGCACACCTACAACGCCACGGTGCGCGTGCTGTCCGACGTCACGTTCCTGGCGCTGCCGTCGAAGGAGTTCTCCTTCGAGTTCCGCCGGTGGTTCCCGATGGCGACGCACCTCCTGGAAGGCATGTACCTCGGCTGGCGCAACAGCGACACCGTGATCGGCTCGCGCCGCCGGCTCCTGGCGCTGGGCGAACTGTCGGCCGGCCTCACGCACGAGCTGAACAACCCGGCCGCGGCCGCCGTCCGGGCGACGTCCGCCCTGCGCGAACGCGTCGCCGGGATGCGGCACAAGCTCGCGTTCCTCGCCAAGAAGGACATCGACCCGGAGCTGCTCTACCAGCTCATCGACGTCCAGGAACGCCTGGTCAAGCAGGTCGCGCAGGCCGAGAAGCTGTCCGCGATGCAGCAGGCCGACCGCGAGGACGAGATCACCGACTGGTTCGAAGACCGCGGCATCGACCAGGGCTGGGACCTCGCCGACATCTACGTCCGCGCCGGCCTGACCACGGTGGACCTGGACAACGTCCTCGAGCAGGTCGGCGACACGTTCATCGACGGCGCCGTCCGCTGGCTCGCCTACGCCCTCGAGACCGAGATGCTGATGGGCGAGATCGAGGACTCCACCACGCGGATCTCCGCGCTGGTCGGCAAGGCCAAGCAGTACTCCCAGATGGACCGGGCGCCGCACCAGTGGGTCGACGTCCACGACGGCCTCGACTCCACGCTCGTCATGCTCGCGGGCAAGATCGGCCCCGGCGTCCGCGTCGTCAAGGAGTACGACCGCAGCCTGCCGAAGATCCCGGCGTACCCGGCCGAGCTGAACCAGGTCTGGACGAACGTCATCGACAACGCCCTCGGCGCGATGAAGGGCGAGGGCACGCTGACGCTGCGCACGTGGGGCCAGAACGACCAGGTCCGCGTCGAGATCGGCGACACCGGCCCGGGCATCCCGGCGGACATCAAGCAGCGGATCTTCGAGCCGTTCTTCACGACGAAGCCGGTCGGCGAGGGTACCGGGCTCGGCCTGGACATCTCGTGGAAGATCGTCGTCGAGCGGCACCAGGGCGACCTGCGCGTCGAGTCCGAGCCCGGGAACACCCGGTTCGAGATCTGCCTGCCGACGGTCGAGCAGGCCTCGCTCTGATGGCTTCCGTCCCGACGGTCACGACCGAGCTCGGGGCGCTGGTGGGGCTGGCGGGCGACGGCGTCCGCCGGTGGCGCGGGATCCCGTACGCCCGCCCGCCGGTCGGCGAGCTGCGGTGGCGGGCGCCGCGGCCGCCGTCGCTCTCGGGTGGCGTGCACGTCGCGACGGAGTACGGGCCGCACGCGATGCAGTCGCCCGACCCGATGAACCCGGCTGCCGTCTGCGACGAGGACTGCCTGTACCTCAACGTCTGCACGCCGGAAGGGCCCGCTCCCGACGGCGGCCGGCCGGTGCTGTTCTGGCTGCACGGCGGCGGGTACCGCGTCGGGTACGGCGAGCAGCTCGGTGACGGCGAGGAGTTCGCGCGCGCCGGGATCGTCGTCGTCACGATCAACTACCGCCTCGGCTCGCTCGGCTTCCTGCATCTCGCCGGGATCTTCGGGGAGTCCGAAGCGGACGCCGGGGTGTGCGGCCTGCTCGACCAGATCGAGGCCCTGAAGTGGGTGCGCCGCAACATTTCCGCGTTCGGTGGCGATCCGGCGCGGATCACCGTCTACGGCGTCTCGGCGGGCGCGAAGAGCGTCGGGAACCTGATGGGCAGCCCGCTGGGCGCGGGCCTGTTCGCCCAGGCGATCAGCAGCAGCGGCGGGGCGGACCACGTCGCGACGCCGGCGGCAGGCACCGCACTGGCCCGGCGGCTGCTCGACGAGGTCGGCTGCCACGACGTCGAAGCGCTGCGCGCACTGCCGGCCAAGGAGTTCGTCGAGGCGCAGGAACGGATCCTGAGCGGGCTGCAGGCGTTGTGGCTCTGGCGCCCGACACTGCATCCCCGCGCGCTGCCGGAGGTGCCGATCGGGCCGATCCGCCGGGGGAGCGCGGCCGGGATCCCGCTCCTGGTCGGCTGCAACAGCAACGAAGGCAGCACGTACGCGCTGATGCTCGGCGACGACGTCGCCACCGCCCCCGCGAGCGGTGTCCTTTCGGGAATCCTCGGTGGCGAAGGCGCTTCGCAGCTTCTCGAGACGTACCTTCGCCGCGTTCCCGACCTGAAGTCCGCGAAGATCGCCGCGATGGGCGACGAGCGTTACGGCATCCCGACGCAGCGCCTCGCCGACGCGCAGTCCGCGCACGCGCCCGTTTACCGCTACCGCATCGACATCGCCGCGCCCGGCGTGCCCGAGCAGCTCGACGGCGGGCACGGCACCGAGACGACGATGGCGTGGAAGACCCCGCTGCCGCTGTTCGCGCAGGCGTCCGACGTGAACCCGGCCCGCGAGCGCGCGGCGTTGCTGATCCACCGCTGCTGGGTGCGGTTCGTGCACGACGGCGTCGCCGACGCGGACGGCCCGGAATGGCCGCCGTACGGCCCTGAACTGCGCCCGGTGCTGGTTTTCCGGGAAGACACCGATCTGGTGCTCGACCCACGGCCGGACGAGCGAAAGGCCTGGGGCGACACGGAATGGGCGTCCGGGACCTGGTTCCCGGTGACCTGAGACCGTTCCTTCACCCGCTGTTCACTTCGAACCGGCCGCCTCCCGCGTCAAATGAGCGAAGGCGGCTGAGGGGAGTGGCTCGTGAAACGTCGGGTGTCGATCGGACTGGCCGTGGTGCTGCTGCTGGCCGTCGTGGCGGTGATCGTCTGGGGCAACGACTCAGGGCCGGATCTCAAGACCGTGCGTGGCGTCATCGGCTCGGAGAAGCAGGCGTTCTTCACCGACCAGCGCGTCGTCGACGCCTTCGCGCGGCACGGCTTGAAGGTCGAAGTCGACACCGCGGGCTCGCGGCAGATCGCGACGACCGTCGACCTCGGGAAGTACGCGTTCGCGTTCCCGTCGTCCTCGCCCGCGGCGCAGAAGATCCAGCGCGACCGCAAGGTGACGACGGTGTACACGCCGTTCCAGTCGCCGATGGCGATCGCGTCCTTCGAGCCGATCATCGCGCTGCTGAAGGCGAACGGCGTGGTGCACAAGGGCGCCGGCGACTACGACGTCCTCGACATCGCGAAGTACCTCGACCTGGCGAAGACCGGGACGCGCTGGGACCAGCTGCCCGGCAACACCGCCTACCCGGCGCGCAAGAACGTCCTGGTCACGACGACCGACCCGCGTGAGTCGAACTCCGCGGCGATGTACCTGTCGATCGTTTCCTTCGTGGCCAACGGGAACACCGTCGTCAGCACGCCCGACCAGGAGGCGAAGGTGCTGCCGGCGGTGGCGAAGCTGTTCCTCGACCAGGGGTACACGCAGAACAGCACCGAAGGGCCGTTCGAGGACTACCTGTCGGCGGGCATGGGGAAGACGCCGCTGGCCCTGATCTACGAGTCGCAGTTCGTCGACCGGGTGGTGCGCGGCGATGGCTCGATCCGGCCCGACATGCGCATGATCTACACCGCGCCGACGGTCTACTCGAAGCACACGCTCGTCCCGCTCTCGGGTGACGGCGACCAGGTGGGCCGGCTCCTCGCGACCGATCCCGAGCTGGGCAAGCTCGCCGCGACCTTCGGGTTCCGCACCACCAGCCCGCAGCTGTTCGCCGACGTCGCCGCACAGGCCCACGCGCCGGCCGACCTCGTGGACGCCGTCGAGCCGCCTTCGTTCGAAACCCTCGAGCGGTTGCTCGACGCCGTCGGCAAGCAGTACTGACATGGCCGAATTCACGCCCGTGACGGCGGTTTCCCCCGAGCGCGCCGCCGGGCTGGTCACCCTCGGGGACGACACGCGCGCGGAGATCACCGCTCGTGCCGACGGGTTCGCCACGCGGCTGGAAGCACTGAACGTCCGTTCGCCCGAGTTCACCGATCTCCTCGACGAGCTTCTGGCGGTCGGTGAAGCCGACATGCGCGCCGCGGCCGGCGTCGCCGGGGCGATGCTGGACCGCTCCCTGCGCGGCGTGGCTTCCCCACAGGACGGCGTCACGACGAGCCTCGCCGGGCTGCGCCGGACCGTCGCGGAGCTGGACCCGGCCAGACTGCCGCTGACCGGGCGGAAGCTGCTCGGGATGTTCCCGGTGGCGGGCGCCGCGAAGCGGGCTCTCGACCGGTACCACGCTGCGAACGAGCCGGTGAACGCCCTCGTCGTCGACCTGCGCACGCGCCAGGACCGGTTGCGGCGCGACAACTCCGCGATCAAGGGCGAGCGCGAGCGGCTGTGGAAGGTGCTGGGGAAGCTCGCCGAAGCGGCCGCGTTCGCCGAAGCCGTGGACGCTGCCATCGAGCGGCAGGCGTCCGTCTTCGACCTGACCGACCCGCTGCGGGCGCAGGCGTTGCGCGGCGACGTCCTGTACCCGATCCGGCAGCGGCACCAGGACCTGCTCACCCAGCTCGCGGTGAGCGCGCAAGGGTATCTCGCGCTGGACCTGGTACGTCGGACGAACGACGAACTCATCCGCGGGGTCGAGCGGGCGGTGTCGACGACGGTGTCCGCACTGCGTGTCGCGCTGCTCGTGTCGGCCGCACTCGCGGGTCAGCGGGACGTCCTGGACGAGGTGGCGGCACTGCAGTCGACGACCGACGGGCTGATCCGCGCCAACTCCGAGCTGCTGGAAACGCAGTCCGCGGAGATCCGCAGGGCGAGCACCGACCCGGCCGTCGCGACCGAGACGATCCGCGCGTCGTTCGACCGGATCTACGCCTCGATCGACGCGATCGACGGCTTCCGCGCGGACGCCGTCCGCACCATGGCGACCACCGTCGAGTCGCTGTCCGGGGAGCTTCGCCGCGCCGAAGACCACCTGCGGCGCTCGCACGAGGGGGAACTGTGAAGAAGCTCGTTTTGCTGGTTCTCAGCGTGGTGTTGCTGGCCGGCTGTTCCTCCGCGACGTCAGGGGGCCCTGAGCCGGGGACGCTCAGGATCCTCGCGGGCAGTGAGCTGGCGGACCTGCAGCCGGTGCTCGACGAGGCCGAGAAGGCCACCGGAGTCAAGGTCAAGTTCACCTTCACCGGGACTTTGGAGGGTGCCGAAGCGCTGGCGAACGGCAGCGTCGACGGCAAGTACGACGCCGTGTGGTTCTCGTCGAACCGCTACCTCGCCGGGATTCCCGAAGCGGCGAAGCGGCTCGGGAACCAGGTCAAGATCATGAGCTCGCCGGTGGTGCTGGGGCTGGCGTCCTCCGTGGTGCGGCGGCTCGGCTGGGCGGGGAAGCCGGTCAGCTGGGGCGAGATCGCCGCGCAGGCCGGGAAGAAGGCGTTCAGCTACGGGATGACGGACCCGTCGGCGTCGAACTCCGGGTTCTCGGCGCTGGTCGGCGTCGCTTCGGCGTTGGCCGGCGCGGGCAACGCGATCGACGCCCGGCAGATCGCCTCGGTCACTCCGCAGCTGACGCAGTTCTTCAGCGCGCAGGCGCTTTCGGCCGGGTCTTCGGGCTGGCTGTCGGACGCGTACACGCGGCGTGCGACCGGCCAGGACCCTGGCCAGAAGGTCGACGGGCTGATCAACTACGAGTCCGTGCTGCTGTCGGCGAACGCGTCCGGGAAGCTGCCCGAGCCGCTGACGCTCGTCTACCCGAGCGACGGCGTCGTCACGGCGGACTATCCGCTGACCCTGCTGGCGGACGCGGGCTCGGACGCGCGTTCGGCGCACCAGCGGCTTTCGGACTACCTGCGGACTCCCGACGCCCAGAAGCGGATCATGGACACGACGCAGCGACGGCCGGTCGTCCCGGGGGTCGCTTTGGGGCGGCAGTTCGCGGCGCACGACCTCGTCGAGCTGCCGTTCCCGGCGACGCAACAGGCGGTGGATGCCCTGCTGCAGGCCTACTTCGACAAGATCCGCCGCCCCTCGCGGACCTTGTACGTGCTCGACACGTCGGGTTCGATGGAGGGTGACCGGATCGAGGCGCTCCGGACGGCGCTCATCGGGCTGACCGGCGCGGACACCTCACTGACCGGGCGGTTCCGGCGGTTCCGGAGCCGGGAGGAGGTCACGATGCTGCCGTTCAGCACCGTGCCCAAGACCCCGCGGACGTTCACCGTGCCGGAGCAGAACCCGCAGGGCGAGCTGGACAAGATCAAAGCGTTCGCGGAGGGCCTGTCCGCGAACGGCGGGACGGCGATCTACGACAGCCTGTCCGAGGCCTATAACGTGCTGGAACCGCTGGCGGCGCGCGATCCGGACCGGTTCACCTCGATCGTCCTGATGACCGACGGCGAGAACGCGAACGGCTCGTCCCTGGCCGATTTCCAGGCGGCGTTCGGCGGGCTGCCGGCGGCGATGAAGCAGGTGCCGGTGTTCACCGTGCTGTTCGGCGAGGGCAGCGGCGACGAGCTGACCCAGGTCGCCGGCATGTCCGGGGGCAAGGTGTTCGACGCGCGGAAGGTCCAGCTGCCGAGCGTGTTCCAGGAGATCCGCGGGTACCAATGATGCTGCGCTATCTGGGGTCCACGAAGAACCTTCTCGGCTGCGTCGGCGGGCTGGCCGGTGTCGTGCTGTACCTGACCGGAGTGGTCGGGTGGTCCTGGCCGTTCGTCGTGGTGGCGTTGTACCTGGCGGGCGCGCTGCTCGCGCCGGGGGAGAAGGTGCGGCTGGTCCCCGATACCTCTGCCGAGCTGCGCTCTTCGCTGGAAACCCTGGTGCGGCGGGTCTCGTCGCAGGCTTCGCGCATGCCCGCGTCCACTGTGGATACTGTCGGGCGCATCGCCGAAGTGCTGCGGGACCTGCTGTCGCAGCCTGCGCGGCTCGCGGCCGATCCCGATCTGCGGCACGCCGTCGAGCGCCTGGTGCGCACGGATTTGCCGCTGTCGTTGGAGACTTACCTGAACTTGCCGTGGTGGTTCGCGGCCCGGCGGGCCGGTGCCGGCTCGGAACTCGTGACACAGCTGGATTTGCTCGAGGCGGAGGCGCATCGCGTGGCCGAGCGGTTCTACGCGTCCGACGTCGACCGGCAGGCCGATCACACGCGGTATCTGCGGGACCGGGACGGGTGAGTCCGCGGCTCTACCCTTGTGGGTGGTGATGTTCGAACGCGCGTTCGAGTAGCTTGGCTCTCATGGACGCGAACCGAGTTTCGGCAAAGTCAGGGTCACCGCTGCGGTGGTCAACCAGCTCAACAGGTCGGCGAGAGGAATGCGGGAAAGCCGTTCCGGCCACTCTTCGGCAACGGTGTGCAGCACGAGTTCGTCGTGCCGCGGCTCCACCTTGGTCAGCTTTATCCCCGGCGGGAGTTCGGGCAGGGGAAGCACGATGGGCTGGAAGCGCTTCGGCGGGCGGAGCGTGCGCTGTCCGATGTGGAGGGTCCGGGGCACGAGCACGACGGCGTCGTCTTCCACCTGGGCTTCCAAGGTCAGGTGTCCCCAGTGCGGCTTCTTCGCCCAGTGGATCTGGAGCAGCCCGCTTTCCGCCGGGGCGGCCACGATCCCGGGCCGGACCTTCGCCACCCTTTCGCGGAGCACGTCCGCGGAAACGGCGATCCGCAGGTCCACGCGGGCGGGCTTGGCGGAGGGAGTGGGCAATGAGCGGAGGCGGACGTCTTCGGCGAGCACGGTGACCCGGCGCAGCGGAATGCTGCCGCCTTCGGGCTCGGGCCAGTCGACGTCCTCGGCGACGATCCGGACGTCGCCGATGCGGCCGGTGGCCAAGCGGAGGCTGTCGGCCGGGTAGTCGAGTTCGGTGAGGGTCAGGCCGACGTCGCGGCCGTCGACCTTGGCCGTCAGCCGGCGCCCGACGAGCTGCTCGGTGACCGTGCGCACCAAGGCAGCCGGCGTGACCGGGACGTTCGGGAGCAGGGAACGCCCGGCCGCGGCCAGCCCGGCCAGCTCCGGCCACGGCGACCAGCCGTCGAACCACCTGCCGTCGCTCATCCGTCCAGTGTTGCCGAAGGCCGGGTGGCTCGCCCACGGCAGGTCACGCGAAAGCGGTGATTCTCACGCGGCGATAGTGCTGCCCGGTGCCGGATCAGCACCCAGGTGGTGTGCCGCCTGCCGGCACCGGAGGGGGCGGTGACGACAGGCGGCAGTTCGGAGGGCGGTGTCGCCCGCCGGTCACCGGCCCGCGAAGCGGGCGATGATGCCGGTGACGACCAGCCAGAACACCGCGGCCAGGCCGAAGTCGAGGATGACCTGCAGGCTGGCGTTGTCCACGTTGAACAGCCCCGGCCAGAACAACGCGAGAGGGACCGCCAACGACTTGATGAAGATGAAGAATGCGTTGCCGGCATTGGCACCGGCGAGCACCATGATCATGTAAAGGACTTCGATCCCCGCGAAGATCGCGCCGATCGCCGTGATGACCCGCACGGCCGTGTTCCGTCTGGTGGTGGTTCGCCAAGGAGACATGTCCGGAAAATTCCCGGTTTGGGTGACCGCTCAAACGCGCCAACCCCAAGATTGCGCCGTTTGGCGGCCCCCCGTTGCTCTCCGCCGCCCCTCCAGCACAGTCCGATACCCCTCCAATCACGCGCAATGCCCCTCCAGTCACGCGCGATGCCCACCCAGTCACGCGAGTCACGTCCCGAATCACGCGAGTTCCGGCTTCGATCACGCGAGTTCGGTCTGTGATCACGCGAGTTCCGGGGTCGGCCGCCGGTCTCGCACTAGCCGGCGGACTCGTGTCGTCCATCCAGGCACGCGTGTCGTCCGTTCGCGACCGTCACCGCGGTCGCGCGTCACCCAGCAACCGGGCGATGGCCCAGTCCTGCACCGCGAGCCCGACGGACTTGAACACCGTCCGCCCGCTCACCGTCGGCGGCGTGCGCAACGCATTGCCGAGCTCGACCAAGGAGGAACGCTCCACGATCCCACTGTCCACGGCATGGATCACCTCGCCGGCTTCCTCGAGCACGGCGTCGACCTGATCCACCACCACGCACGCGGCCGAACCGAGCAACTCGGCCGGAAGTTCCCGCATGGAAGGCAGATAAGACCCGATCGCGTTGACGTGCACCCGCTCAGGCAGGTCGTCCACCGCGAAGAGAGGAGTCGAAGACGAAGTAGCACAACAAACGATCTCCGCATCGGAGACGGCGTCGGCAGCCGAAGCCGCGACCCGCGTCACGATCTCCGGGAACTCGGCACGCATCCGGTCCGCGAAGCCGTGAGCACGCGACGGATCCCGCCCGAACACCGCCAGCCGGCTCACCGGCCGCACCGCCGCCACCGCCCGCACCTGGTCGGCGGCCTGCGCACCGGTGCCCAGCAGCGCCAAGCGGCCGGCGGAGGCCGGGGCGAGCAGGTCCGTCGCGACGCCGGACGCCGCGCCCGTGCGCAGTGTCGTCACCTCGATCGCGTCGGCGACCACCTGGCCCGCGGCGGTGTTCCACACCAGCGTCCCGAGGATCATCGGCGTGCGGCCGGCGACCAGGCTGAGCGTCTTGACCACCGTCGTCGACGTCGGCGTGTGGCACGCGCTCATCACCAGCGTCGTGCCGCCGCCGAAGGACAACCGTTGCGGCACCACGAAACGGCCGGCGGCGAGGTCGAGGAAGGCCTCCCGCACCGCGTCGACGGCGGCGGTCATCGGTACGGCCGCCCGGACGGCGTGAGCATCGAGCATGCGGGGAACCCTTCGGACTCGGAGACTGCCGCTAGCCTGACGGGGTGCCCGATGCCACGCAAGATCCACCCGTTGAGGACCAGCGGTTCGTCCGCGACGACTGGTACGGGGAGGAGATCACCGGACGGCACTACGTGCGGTGCGAGTTCCACGAGGTCGACTTCTCCGAAGCTCAGACACGGAACTCGGTCTTCACCGACTGCGTGTTCGGCAACGTGCGCTTCAACGCGTCCCGGCACACGGACTCGGCGTTCACCGGCTGCGCCTTCAAGCGGTGCAACTTCTTCGACGCCGAGTTCACCGGGTGCAAGCTCGTCGGCGCGACGTTCAGCGAGTGCGACCTGCGCCCGCTGCGGGTCACCGGCGGCGACTGGTCGTTCGCCGGGCTGGCGGGCGCCGACCTGCGGTCGGTCGCCTTCCACGGGGTGCGCATGCGCGAGGCCGACCTCACCGGGGCGAACTGCGCCGACGCCGTGTTCGCCGACGTCGACCTTTCGGCAGCGACCCTGCATGCCGTCAAGCTGCCGCGCGCCGACCTGCGGGGCAGCGATCTCTCGGCGCTCGATCCGGTGAACGCCGAGCTGGCCGGCGCGATCGTGTCACCCGAACAGGCTGCGGTGCTCGTCACGTCGCTCGGGCTGCGCGTCCGGGCGTAGGCTCGGGCCGACCGGGAAGGGAGGGCCGCGATGGGTGTCGTGACACCGGGGTTCCGCGGCCGGGCTCGCAGCGGCAACCCGCGCCTGCCGCCCGGGCAGTACCTGGCCGAGGACTTCCCCGTGCTGTCGGCCGGCCCGACCCCGCGCGTGCGCACGGAGACGTGGGAGTTCACGGTCACCACCGAGAACGGCGAGAAGCACGCCTGGAGCTGGGCCGAGCTGCTGGCCCTGCCCAGCGAGAAGCCCACAGTGGACATCCACTGCGTCACCCAGTGGTCCAAACTGGACACCCGCTGGCGCGGCGTCGCGGTGGACACCCTGGTCGGCGGGCTCGACACCGCCGCCGACTACGTCATGGTCCACTCCTACGGCGGCTACACCACGAACCTGCCGCTCGCCGACCTGCTCGACGGCCAGGCCTGGATTGCCTACGAGTACGGCGGCAAGCCGCTCACCCCCGAACACGGCGGCCCGGCGCGATTGCTGGTTCCGCACCTGTACTTCTGGAAGTCCGCGAAGTGGGTGCGCGGGCTCGAGCTGAAGACCCGGGACGAGCCCGGCTTCTGGGAGAACGTCGGCTACCACGACTACGGGGATCCATGGCGCGAACAGCGGTATCAGGGCGACTAGCCTGGCGGGTCGCCCGCCTGGCCGAATTCTGCGACGAGACACCGACGGCCCGCACGCTCGTCTTCGACCTGCCCGGCTGGCCGGGACACCTGGCGGGGCAGCACGTCGACGTCCGGCTCACCGCAGCCGACGGCTACCGCGCGCAGCGCAGCTACTCGCTCGCCGCGCCCGCCGACGGTGACCGCGTCGAGCTGACGGTCCAGCGCGTCGCCGACGGCGAGGTGTCCGAGCACCTGGCCGGCCCGTACGCGATCGGTGACCCGGTGGAGATCCGCGGCCCGGTCGGCGGCTGGTTCGTCTGGCGGCCGGCGGATCCGGCACCGGTCCTCCTGATCGCGGGCGGTTCGGGCATCGTCCCGCTGATGGCGATGATCCGCGCCCGCCGGGCAGCGGGCGTCCGCACGCCGTTCAAGCTGATCTACTCGCTGCGCACCCCGGCCGAGCTGTACTACGCCGACGAGCTGCGCACGCCGGTGCCCGGGCTGGACATCACGTACGTGTACACGCGCGAGCTGCCGGAGGGCCGCCCGGGAATCCCTCGACGCCTGGACGTGCCGACGCTCAACACGGCGGGCTGGCCGGCCGAGTTCGGCGCGGAATGCTTCATCTGCGGCCCAACAGGGTTCGTCGAGACGGCGGCGGACATCCTGGTCGCCCTGGGCCACGACCCGCACCGCATCCGCACGGAGAGGTTCGGCCCCAGCCGCGACTGACCGGACGTCGGCGCGGTGGATGAGACCAACCATCCATCCGATGATTAGGTGACACCGCGTCCCGGTGAGAGGGAATTTATCGACATCGCCGCGTAGAGATCCTATGTTTCCTCTCATGCTGACCAAGTGGGGCTCGAAGCGGCGCCGCACCGTGGCGACCGTTCTCCTGGGGGCGGGCGCGCTGCTCGCCACGACCGGCCCGGTGGCGGCCGCGGAGCCGGACTCCGCCGGCCGCGACGTCTACGTCTCGCCGAGCGGCTCCGACCGCGCACCGGGGACCGCGCACCAGCCCGTGCGGACCCTGGACAAGGCACGCGACCTCGTGCGCCAACGGGCGCCGCACCTCACTCGCGACCTCACCGTGCACCTCGCCCCCGGTGTCTTCCGGCTCTCGCAGCCGCTGCTGCTCGACGCCCGGGACTCCGGCGGCAACGGGCATCGCGTCATCTGGCAGGGCAGCGGCGACACCGAACTGAACGGCGGCGTGCGCGTCACCGGCTGGCGGCCGGTTGCGGGACGCCCCGGGTTGTTCGCCGCGGCCGCGCCCGCCGGGCTGGACAACACCCGGCAGCTCTACGTCGACGGTGTCCGTGAACAACGCGCCCGCGACCCGCTGCCGGTGACCGTCAAGGCCACCGGCACCGGGTACACCGCGAGCGCCGACACCCTGGCGCACTGGCGCAACCCGAAGGACATCGAGTTCGTCTACACCGCGGGCGAAGCGCTCTGGAACATCCAGCGCGACGGCCTCGGCCAGTGGACCGAGCCGCGCTGCCCGCTCGCCGCGGCCCAGGGCACGACCATCACGATGGCCCAGCCCTGCTGGGACAACTCGACGAAACGTGTCCTGTTCCCGGACATCCCCGGCCGCAGCGTGAACATGGTCGGCCCGGGCGATCTCACCAACGGCCGGCACCCGACCTACGCGGAAAACGCTTTCGAGCTGCTCGACACCCCCGGCGAGTGGTACCTCGACCGGTCCGCCCACCTCGTCTACTACCTGCCGAAACCGGGGCAGGACCTGCGTCGCGCCGACGTCGAGGTGCCGGTGCTGGAAAAGCTCGTCGACGCACGGGGCACGGCCGATGCGCCGATCCACGACGTCGCCTTCCGCGGGCTGCGGTACTCCTACGCGACGTGGCTGAGGCCGTCGTCGCCCGAGGGCTTCTCCGAAATCCAAGCCGGGTACACGAACACCGGTCCCGACGGCTGGGCCGTCCAAGGTCTCTGCCAGTTCGTGCCCGGCGGCACCTGCCCGTACGCCTCGTGGACGCGCGAACCCGCGAACGTCTCCGTGTCCCACGGGCGGCGCGTGGAATTCAGCGACAGCGTGTTCGCGCACCTCGGTGGCGCCGGCCTCGACCTCGTCGACGGCACCAAGGAATCCGAGGTCCGCGGCGACGTCTTCACCGACATCTCGGGCAACGGTGTCCAGGTCGGCGGCGTAGACAAACCCGTCACGGACACCGACGCCGACGTGGTGCGCGACGTCGTCGTGACCGACAACCACCTCTACGGCCTGCCGCGCGAGTTCCACGGTGGTGTCCCGATCGTCAACGGCTACACCGTGCGGAACACCATCTCCCACAACCAGATCGACCACGTCGGCTACTCGGCGATCTCGGTCGGCTGGGGTGGCTGGCCGGACAAGATCCAGAAGCCGGCGACACCGAACCTGTCGCACGACAACGCCGTGTCGGACAACCTGATCTTCGACTACATGCTCATGCTCGACGACGGTGGCGGCATCTACACCCAGGGCATCACCGGCACTTCCCTCGACGACGGCGAGAAGGTCACCGGCAACGTGGTGCACGACCAGTGGGGGCTCGGCAAGGCCGTCTACACGGACAACGGCAACACGTACGAGACGATCCGCGGCAACGTCCTGTACGGCACGGCGTACTTCAACGTCGGCACGGTCCACGTCGACTACCGCGACGGCTTGGGCAACAACGACCCGACGCTGACCGAAGACAACTACTGGGAGCAGGGCGACCGCGACAAGGTCGACAAGGGCGCGATCACCCGCGGCAACAAGCTGCTCGCCCGTCCGTCCGACGCCCCGGCGGCGATCGTCTCGAACGCGGGCCTCGAACCGGCCTATCGCGGCCTCCTCACGGGCCGGGTCGGCGGAGGGGCGCCGGCCGAAGCGCCGTCGCGGGTCGGCACGTTCGCGGTCTCGGGAAAGCTGTACGCGACGTGGAACCCGACGTACGCGTTCAACAACGCGCCGGTGACGGAGTACGTGGTGACGGCGACGGGCGGCGGCCGCACGAAGTCGGCGACGGTGTCCGCGGCCGAATTCGCGAAGCGCGCGTACGCGGAGGTCCCGGGCCTGACGGACGGCACGGCGTACACGGTGACCGTCGCGGCTCGCAACGCGTACGGCACGAGCGAGCCGTCCTTGGCCGCGGCCCTGGTGACGCCAGGCCCGACGCCGGGAGCGGGGCCGGGCGTCCCGACGAGCGCTCGTGCCCTGCCGAGCGCGACGGCGGCCTCGATCCGCTGGAACCCGCCGGCGGCGACGGGGGACACACCGGTGCTGGCCTACACGATCACGGTGTCCGACGGCCGCACGATCACGGTGGAAGGCCGCGACGCCCTGGTCACGCAGCCGACGATCAAGGGCATGACGAGGGTGGTGGACAACCTGAAGCCGGCGACGGCGTACACGTTCACGGTGGCGGCGGTGACGGCGACGGGAACCGGCCCGGCGGCGACCTTCACCGCGACCACAGCACCTTGATCCTGGACAGCGTCAGGGGGCGTCCGGGCGGGAAAGCAGCTCTCGCAAAGTCGCGAGCAGCTCTCGCCGGTCGGCCGCCCCCAGCTTTCCCCGGATCCGGGCCATGTGGTGCTCCACCGTCTTCCCCGAAATGAACAGCTTCGAACCGGCCTGCTTGTACGTCAGCCCCTCGACGACCAGCCGGGCCACCTCGAGCTCTCGCTCGCTCAGCGCCGCCAACCCCGTCCCGGCCGCTGCGGGCTCCGAGGTTCCCTGCTCCCGGCGGGCCGCCGTTCCCTGGAACTGGCGGGCCGCCTCCAGGAGCTGGACCATCGCCTTGCGGTCGGACGTGCGGATCGCCGCCTGGCCGGCCAGGCGGGCCGCGTCCCAGCGCAGGCCCAGGTCGTGCATCTCGGCCGCCGCCGAGGCGATCGTGTCCGGGGCGAACGTTCCGCCCAGGACCGACAGCCAGCACTGGGCCGCCGTCGCCAGCGCGCTCGGGTAACGGCCGCAGTGGGCGTGCGTCGCCAACGTCGCCAGGTGGGCCTTCGCCGCGTCCGTGTCCTCCAGCGTGATTGCCGCGTGCAGCTCGTGCCACACCAGCGATACCGTCCACAGTGGAGGCTCGCCGAGGCGGGCCAGCAGGGTGTGGGCGCGTTCCAGCTGGCCCGAAATCTTCGCGAACGCGCCCGTGCGGGCCGCCGCGATCGCCAGCTCGCCCAGCGGCAACAGGGTGAACAGGTCCGTCTGCTGCCGCATCGACGCCTGGTAGGCCCGGTGCCACGACCGCTGCAACCCCACCAGATCGCTGGCCCGGCGCGCCAGGCCGAGCTCCAGGGTCGCGAAGAACAGCTCGTCGCGGGCTTCCAGCGTGCGGCCGGCGACGGCGTTGCGGTGTTCGGCCGCCGTCGCGAGGTCGCCCGCCGTCATCGCGACCCAGCCCAGCAGCAGCCGGTGCCGCACGGACAACAGGTCACCGCCGATCCCGCCGTCCAGCGCCCGGGTCAGCACCGGCTCCGCCAGCGCCAGCTCACCCGTGTGGAGCGCGGCGAGTGCGGCCAGAGCCGCCGGGCTGTCGGGCAGCAACGTGCCGCCCAGCGCCGGCTCGAGCATCGCCGCTGCGCCGAGCAGGGTCGACAACGTTTCCGTCGCGCAGCCGGACACTGAATCGGCGATGCCGCGGGCCATCCGGGTGGCCGCGCCGGCGAACAACGTCGGGGCGACGCCGGGCGCCGGGGCGTCAAGCAGCCGCCGGGCGCCATCGAGGTCGCCGGTGCCGACCAGCGCGATCGCCGCGAACGCATCGGCTCCCGCCCAGGTGCCGGCGCCGGCGAGCCCGGTCGCGCCGGGCTGTCCGGCCCCACTGGTGAGCCCGCCGCCGGCGGTCATCGTCTCGGCGCTGCGCGAAGCCCAGTGATACAGCTCCGCACTGCGCGCCAGCTCGCCCCGGTGCGCCAACACGGTCGCCGCGATCGCCGCGCCGGCCGCGCGGGTCTCCGGGTCGGCCGCGCCGAGCATTCCGTCGCCGAGGCGCAATGCCGTATCAAGATCTCCCGACAACGCCGTCGCGCGCGCCCAGCCCGCCGTGACCGCCGAGGACCGGTCGCCCGCCTCCGCCGCCGCTTCGAACAGCCGAGTCGCCAGCCGTGTGTCGGAGGGCAGGGCTTCCGCTGCCGCCGCCGCGAATGCCGCCGCCGCCGATGCGCCCGAACTTCCCGTGCCCAGCAGGGAACGTGCCAGGTCGAGCACCGGGAGGCCGTTCGCCAGTTGCAGCTCGACGAGCCGCTGCACCGTCGTCAGCCTCCGCGCGGGCGGCCCGAAGTCGCGGACCGCGGCCGCGGCCAGTGGCAGCAGTGCGTCGTCCGGGCCGAGCAGGCCGGTCGCGCGGGCGGCGTCGACGATCGAGGGCAGCTGGTCGGGGCCCCGATCCAGCAACGCGCACAGCAGATCCAGGTTGCGCCCCGCCCCGGCTTCGGCCGCGATCAGGTAGCGCAGGACGTCGTCGTCGAGCTCGTCCAGCTCCGGGCGGAAGTCCTCCAACCGCCCGAGCAGCTCGCGCTCGGCCAGCCGCGGCACCCCGCCGCTGCGTGCGTGGAGCTCGGCCGCCGCCGCGGGGTCGGCGGGCGAACCCTTCACCGCCGCGATCAGCTGCGCGACGTCCTCGACGCCCAGGGGCCCGAGCTGCAGCAGCGTCCAGCTCGACGCCACCGCCGCGGGCCGGTGCGCGACGACGATGGGCCCGTCCGCGCCGGTGAGCAGCTCCTCGAGCTGGTCGGGACCCAGCCGGTCGGCGTCGTCGACGAGCAGGGCCTCGACGCCGGCCGCGCGGTAGCGGCGGTCGAGCGCGGCGAGCAGCACGCTCTTGCCGTACCCGCCGGGCGCGACGACGGCCAGCCGCAGGGGGGCGGCCGGATCGGCCGTGACCTGGTCGAGCAGCTGTCGCGCCGCCGGGTGCACCGGGACGGTGCGAAGCGGGGAAACCTGCGAAAGCAGAGTGTTCAACAGTGACCTTCACCGGAGGGGGCGCCGGGGCGGGCGCAGTGGCTCGGGGCGGGGGAGGAGTCGGGGCCGGCGGTGGCTTCGCGGGCGGTGACAGTGATGACGACGGCCGAGATGGCCGCGGCGAACACGAGGACCGCGGCGGCGAGGGGACGGCGCCGCCGGAACAGGTTCATCGGGCTGCTCTTCTCGGGCAGCTCGAACGGCGTGATCTCGACCGGCGGCCGGGGCGGCCGCTCGCCGAGGTCACCGAGCGTGTCCACCTGGGGGAGCAGGGTGGTCTCGACGGCGGGGGGTTCGTGCGGGGCACCGCGATGGTCCGCACGCAGCGCCGCGACGGCGGCCGCGCCGAGGGCGGTGGTCGCCGGCGGAACCGGTCCCGCGAACACCGGGCACGGCGGCCGGGCCGGCAGCGCGTGCGGCGGGACGTCACCGCAGAACACCACACCGGCGAGTCCCTTGGGGGACGTCGACGCCGCGTTCGCCAGGGCGAAGAGCGTGCTGAGCGCGGCGGCCGGGGCCACGCCCTCGGCGCTCGCGGCCGGCTGCCAGCCGCTCGCGCCGGTCGCCGTGGCCAGCGTGACGTTCACGCCGTCGGCGCCGAACTCGCAGACCCCGGCCGCGGTCGCGCCGGGCACGGGGACGGGGAGGTGCGCGCCGAGCGCGGCGATCGAGCCGGGGATCAGCGTGACCGCGGGGAACCCGGCGTCGGCCAGTGCGCGGCGCAGCACGTCACGGCGGTAGCCGCCCCAGTCGCCGGGGTGGGTCAGCACCAGGTGGTGCGGCGCTCCGCCGAACTGGTTCGAGGCGTGCTCGGCGATGCTTTCGACGAGCACGGTGGTCAGCGTCTCGGGCGGGAACGGCTCGCCTTCGACGAGCATCGGCACGTCGTCGCCGATCCGCCGGTGGAAGCCGGTGAGCAGCCGGGACGGGACCCGGGCGCCCGCCTGCGCGGCCGCGTCCCCGGTGAGCAGGTACCCCTCGTCGTCCAGGAACAGCGCGGACGCGGCGGCCGGGGTCCGTTCACCCAGCCAGAGCGGTTCGGGTTCGCCCCAGCCGGGGCCTTGACGGTGGCAGGTCGCGGCGTGGGTCCGCCCTTGTGCCACATCGATCCCGAGGACGTAGGGCAACGGCGCTTCCTCCTCACCTCGCGGGGCCGATCGGGGGCGCGGAATCCCCCTAGGGCTCGGGGCATCCTCACCCAAACGGGTTAGTCAAGCAAGTGGCTGGAGGGATTTAACCCAACTGAGTGCGTCTCGGATGAGCCCCTAACTCCCTAACGATGACATATCGATCCCCTATTGGCTGACTGGCCCGCAACTCGGAGTGATCCCCGATGTGCGTGGGGGGACCGGCTCCCTAACTTGATGACGGAGCGGCGGTCCTTGCGATCGCTGCCGTCCCCCGAACCACCGGACCAGGAGATATCCCCATGGACTCCGTGCAGACGTTGCACGACTTCGCGCTGAACCTGCTCAACGACCCGACCGCGCTCGCGGCCTTCGGGACGGACCCGCAGGGCGCCCTCGCTGCCGCCGGTCTCGGCGACGTCAGCGCCGCCGACGTGCACGAGGTCATCCCGCTGGTGCTCGACTTCGTCCCGGTCGACAGCCTCCCGGCCGTCGGTGGCCTCCCCGCCATCGGCGACCTGTCCTCGGTCGGCCTGTCCTCGGTCGGCACCGACGCCCCCGGCATCCAGGGTGCGATCGACCAGCTCACCGCCCTCACCTCGGGCCTCGGCCTGCCGGCCGTCCCGGAGCTCCCGGGTGTCGGCGACCTCGGCGGCTCGCTGCCGGGCGTGGGCGACCTCGGCCTGCCGGCCGTCCCGGGCGTCGGCTCGCTGCCGGGTGTGAACGACATCACGACCACCGCCGCGGGCGTCACCGCGCTGGCCGGCGACTTCGGCACCGGCGGCGACCTGGGCTCCAGCCTGGACGCCGTGCAGGTCACCGGGAACCTCGTGTACTCGGTCACCGACGCCGACCACAGCGCGGCCGTCGCCACCGTCGAGCAGGCCGCCCACCTCGGCGACGCCGTGACGAACAACGTGTCGTACAACGCCGTCACCCCGGTCTTCGAGGCCACCTCGCAGGTCGGCGACATCAGCGGTGACCTGAACCACACCGTGAGCTCCGTCGTCGGCCAGGTCGGCGACTTCTCCGGCATCCTCCAGGGCGCCGGCAACCTCGACGTCTCGCACGTCACCAGCGAGGTTTCGCACGCGGCCGGCGGCCTCGGCGGCGTCACCAGCGTCGTGACGAACGCCACCGGCATCGACGTCGACCACAACGTGGCCGGCCAGGTCGGCGACATCGCGAGCGGCAACACCTCGGCCGTTCACGACGTGGTCTCCGACGTGTCGGACGTCAGCCACAACGCGCTGGGCAACCTGCACATCGGTGACATCGCGTCGAACGACCTCCACCTCGGGCACTGATCCCCGAACCGGTCACCGGTGCCCGTCCCGCGGTCTGGGTGCAGCCGCGGGACGGGCACCCGGTGTGCGCACGGGGAGTAAACCGGGGACACTCGTCCGCTGTGACCGCACCGGCTTGGCTCGAAGTGCTCAACGAGACGCTGGACGCGTGCCGCACCCACGGCCGCGCAGATCTCGCCGAGCGCCTCCGCAGACGTCGTGACGCCCCCGAGGGGCAGATCCGGCTCGGCGTGCTCGGATTCCCCAAACAGGGCAAGGGATACCTGCTCAACGCGGTGCTGAACGCGCCCGTGTGCGCGGTCGGCGACGCCCCGACCCCCGAGGTCCCCACGGAAATCGGCTACGCCTCCGAACCCGCTGCCACGCTGGTCAGCCGCTCCCTCGAACGGACTCCCGTCGCGGTCGACCGGCTCACCGGTGAGCTCGGCGCCCGGCCCGCCGGGACGCTCAGCCGGGTCGAGGTCGGCGTGCCGCGCGAACTCCTTTCCGCCGGGCTCGTCCTCGTGGACACCCCGCCGGTCGGCGACCCGCGGTCGCCGCGCACCGCCGCCGCGCTCGACCTGCTCGCCGAAGCGGACGCCGTGATCCTCGTCTCCGACGCGACCGCGCCGCTCACCGCCGCCGAGCTCGCGCTGGCCCGGCACGTCCGCACCTGGTGCCCGCACGTCGTGCTGGCGCTCACCAAGATCGACGCTTCCCCGGGGTGGCGCGCGGTCGCCGAACGCAACCGCGGGATGCTCGCCGAGGCGGGGATCGACGCGCCCGTGCTGCCCGTTTCGGCCGTTGTGCGCCAAGCCGCCGCGAAGGCCGGGGACGCCGAGCTGAACGCGCGTTCGGGCTTTCCCGAGCTGCTCACGTGGATCGCCGAGCAGGCCGCGCGGCCGCCGGAGCAGTCCCGCGCCCTGCTCGCCGCCGTCGGCGTGCGGGCCGCGGCCGCGGAGCTCGTGGAGTCGCTGCGCGACCGCGTCGAGGCTGCTGGGCAGGACGCCGGGCTCGGGCAGGCCGCGTTGCTGCAGCGCGCGCAACGCCGTGCCGACGACCTGCGGCGGCGGAACACCCGGTGGCAGAACCTGCTTTCCGACGAGGTCACCGACCTGATGGGCGACGTCGAGTACGACCTGCGCGAGCGGACGCGCAAGATCGTCAACACCATCGACCAGACCTTCGACGAGGGCGACCCGGTGAAGGTCTGGGAAGAGTTCGCGGTCTGGCTGGACGAGGCGCTGACCGAAGCGGTCGAAACGAACTACTCCTGGCTGGCCGAACGAGCGCAGTGGGTCGCGCAGGCGGTCGCGGCGTGCTTCGGCGCCCAGTACGACCACGCACTGCCCGACCTGCCGCTCGACGGTTCGGGCGCCGAAGACCTCGACGACGTCCGGCGGCCCAAGATCGAGAAGTTCAAGATCGGCCACCAGGCCTTCACCGGGCTGCGCGGGTCGTACGGTGGCGTCCTGATGTTCGGCCTGATCACCAGCCTGCCCTGGCTGGGGCTGCAGCTGATCAACCCGATCTCGCTCGGTGCGGGCGCCGCGTTCGCCGTGAAGACGATCCGTGACGAGGGCGGGATGCGGCTGCAGCGGCGCCAGGCCGTGGCCAAGCAGGCCGCGCAACGCCACGTCGACGACGTCTTCCTGCGGTACAGCAAGGAGTTCCGCGACGCGATCCGCGTCGTGCAGCGGCGGCTGCGCGACCACTTCACCGGGCTGGCCGAGGACCTCGCGGACGAGCTGACGCGCGAGCGCGAGACGATCATGGCCGGCACGGCCGAGCGGGAGCGCCGGACCGGGCACATCCGCCGGGAGATCGATCGCCTGGCCGGGCTGCACCAGCGCGCGGGCGAGCTCGGCACGATCGCCGGCCGGAAGCCGAGGGAGCTTTCGGCGTGACGCAAGACGTTCGTGACCTGCTGCACGCCGCGACGGGTCTCTACCGCGACGACCCGCGGGCTTCGGCGCTCCTGCACGACTGCCTGAACCGGCTGGAGCAGCCGCTGCGCGTCGGGTTCACCGGGGCGCCGTCGTCGGGGAAGTCCACGCTCGCCGCCGCGCTGGGCGAGTGGCCGACGCGGGCGCTGCGCGATCTCGTGCTGCTGGACGACCCCGGCCCGGCCGACGACCTCCCCGACGCGACGGTGCGCCTCGTGCGTCACCTCGAACCGGACGAGCTCGCGGCGGCGCACCCGCCGGGCGGCTCGGCGTTCGCGCGGCAGAGCGCGGTCAACTCGGTGCTGGTGCTGGCCCGCGCGGACGAGGTCGGCGCGGGCCGGATCGACGCGCTGCTGACCGCGAAGCAGCTGGCGCGCCGGGCCTGGCGCGAAGACCCGCTGTGCACGGGGTTCCTGGGCGTCATCGCCGTCGCCGGGCAGCTGGCCTACGGCGGCCGCTCCCTGCGCGACGACGAGTTCGACCTCCTGGCGGCCTTCGCCGCGGTGCCGCGCGAAGAACTGGAACGGCACGTGCTTTCGGTGGATTCGTTCACGGATCCGGCGTTCCCGGGCCCGATCCCGGTCGAGACGCGGCGGTCGCTGGTGGTGCGGTTCGGGATGTTCGGCGTCCGCCTGGCGCTGACGCTGATCCGCACCGGCTGCGACGACCCGCTCAAGCTGTCGACCGAGCTGGTCCGCCGCAGCGGTCTCGGCGAACTGCGCGACACCCTCGCCGGGTGCTTCGTGGCGCGCGCCGAGGCGTTGAAGGCCCGCACGGCGGTCATCCGGCTGGAAGCCCTGCTGGCGGCCCAGCCCCGTCCGGGCGGCGATCGGCTGGTGTCCCGGGTGGAGCGTTTCGCGGCGGCCGCGCACGACTTCCGCGAGCTGCGCCTGATCGCCGACATCCGCGGCGGCCGCACGGCGCTGTCCGGCGAGCCGGCGGAGGAGGCGGTCCGGTTGCTGGGCGCCCAGGGCACGGCCCCGGCGGACCGCCTGAACCTGGAGCACGACGCGGACCCGGGCGACATCTACGACGCGGGCCTGGACGCGCTGCGGCGATGGCGGCACGAGGCGGAACGACCGGACCGCCCCCACGCGGAACGCACCGCGGCGCACGTCGTGGTGCGCTCGACCGAGGGCCTGCTGGCGTTGTTCGCCTAGAGCACCGCGGTGACTTCGATCTCGACCAGGTGCTCCGGGACGTCCAGCGCGGCCACGCCGATGAGGCTGGCGGGCGGTTTCGCGGTGGTTCCCAGCTTCGCGCTGCCCCGGGCGATCCCGTCGAGGAGCGCGGGCATCTTGTCCGGCGTCCAGTCGACGACGTAGCAGGTCAGCTTCGCGACGTCGTCGAACGAACCGCCGGCCGCGGCCAGGGCCGCGCCGACGTTGACGTAGCACTGCTCGACCTGCGCGGCGAGGTCGCGTCCGGTCTCCCAGGCGACCTGCCCGGCGACGAACACCAGCTTCGTCCCGGACGCGATCGACACCTGGTGGTACACGTCGATCTCAGGCAGCTCCGGGGGATTCACCAGGGTGACAGCCACTTTTCCTCCGTGGTCTCTTGTGGTTACCCAGGAACCGTAGGAGAGTGTTGGGCGATACGGAAGAAGGCACTTTTCGGTGACGGGGGAACCAGATGGTGACCGAGCAGGACGCGGACCTTTCGCGGGCGGATTCCCTCGCGCGCGAGATCTTCTCGGACGTCGCCAACAAGTGGGCGTTCCTGATCATCGAGACGATCGGCGAGCGCACCCTTCGCTTCAGCGAAGTGCGTGACGCCGTCGAGGGCATCAGCCACAAGATGCTGACCCAGAACCTGCGCATGCTGGAGCGCAACGGGCTCCTGGAGCGCGAGGTGCACCCGACCGTGCCGCCGCGGGTCGAGTACACGCTCACCGAACCGGGGCAGGGGCTTCGCGCGACCGTCGACGCGATGTGCGGCTGGACCCAGCGCTACCTCGGGGACATCGAGGCCGCCCGCTGCCGGTTCGGGGCCTGAGGCGGCAAGAACAAACCGGCCGGCCGCGGGTCCCGGTCATCGCTGTCCGGTATTGACGCTCGGCAGCCCGCGACGCACCATAGAGCGGTCTATGGTCCAGCGTCGGCCGAAGGAGCACCGCCATGCCCGAAGACGTCCGCCCCCGGGTCCGGCTGTTCGGCGAGCTCCTGGCGCACTGGGCGCGGGAACGGGCCGGGGACACCGCGCTGATCTTCGGCGACCGGTCCTGGACCTGGGCGGAGTTCGACGACCGGGTCCGCAGGCTGTCGGGTGCGCTCGCGGGCGCCGGGATCACCCGTGGAGACCGCGTCGCCTTCGTCGACAAGAACCACCCTGCCTGCCTGGAGACGACCTTCGCGGCGGCCGGCGTCGGTGCCGCGAACGCCGTGGTCAACTGGCGGCTCTCCGGCGACGAACTGGCGTACGTGCTCAAGGACGCGGGCGCGAAGGTGGTCTTCGTCGGCGCGGAGCTCGTGCCGGCGCTCGACGCGGTCCGCGACCGGCTGCCCGCGCTGGAGCGCGTGGTCGTCGTCGGCGGGGACCACGACGAGTATGAGCCGTTCCTGGCGAGCGGCGAGCCGCACACCGGGTCCGGGCTCGACGAAGACGACGGTGTCCTGATCATGTACACCAGTGGCACCACCGGATTCCCGAAGGGCGCGGTGCTCACGCACCACAGCGTCATCGCCCACGGCCTCGCCGCGGGCACCGCGTTCCCGATCGGCCCGGGCGACGTCAACCTCGTCGCGATGCCGCTGTTCCACGTCGGCGGCAGCTGCTACGCCGTTTCCGGTTTCCTCTACGGCGAACCGTCGTACCTGACTCGCGAGCCGGACGCGGCATCGTTGTTCGCGGCGCTGCAGGCCGGGATCACGCACGCCTTCCTGGTGCCCGCCGTGGTCGCCGGGATCGCGCAGGCCGGCGAGGCCGCGCTCAAGGCGTTCTCCCGGCTGAAGTACCTCTGCTACGGTGCCTCGCCGATGCCGCTCCCGTTGCTGCGCACGGCGCTCGCGGCCTGGCCGGACGTCCGGTTCGCGCAGGTCTACGGCATGACCGAGCTGTCCGGCGCGGTCACCGCGCTCGACCCGGAGGCGCACCGTGACGCCTCGCACCCCGAGCGGCTGGCGTCGGCGGGCACCGCACTGTCCGGTGTGGACATCCGGATCGTCGACCCGGTCACGGCCGAGGACGCGGCCGTCGGCGAGGTCTGGATCCGCACCGAGCAGCGGATGGCGGGCTACCTCGGCAAGCCGGAGGCGACCGCGGAGACCATTGTGGACGGTTGGGTGCGCACGGGCGACGTCGGCCGCCTCGACGACGGCGGGTTCCTGTTCCTCGAGGACCGCGTCAAGGACATGATCATCACCGGTGGCGAGAACGTCTACTCGCCCGAGGTCGAGCGCGTCGTCGCGGAGTTCCCCGGCGTGGCCGAGGTGGCCGTGATCGGGGTGCCGGACGACCGGTGGGGCGAGCAGGTCAAGGCCGTCGTCGCCGGCGACCAGCTCGACGCCGACAAGCTCATGGAGTTCTGCCGCGAGCGCCTGGCCCACTACAAGTGCCCGCGCAGCGTCGACGTCGTGGAAGCGTTGCCGCGCAACGCGACCGGCAAGATCCTCAAGCGCTCGCTGCGCGAACCGTACTGGCGGGACCGGGACCGGAACGTCTGATGCCCCCGGTGACGCGGCAGGCGTACTTCGCGGCCGCGCTGGACGTGCTGGCGGAACACGGGTTCACCGAGCTGAACGTCGGCAGGCTGTGCCGCGACCTCGGTGTGACGAGCGGGTCGTTCTACCACCACTTCGGCGGCTGGCCGGGCTTCGTGGAGCAGCTCCTGGACCACTGGGAGAACCGGCAGGTGCTCATCCTGCGGAGGTGGAACTTCGGCAGCGGCGGCCCGTCGGCGGACTTCGCCGCGCTGATGGACCTGACGCTCGGGCTGCCCCACGAAGCCGAGGCCGCCATCCGGGCGTGGGCGGCGAACGACGAAACCGTGCGGGCGGCGCAGAAACGCGTCGACTCCGTGCGGCTGCGGTCGGTCGGCCGGGCGGTCAAGGGCATCGTCGGCGACCGCGACCTCGCGCGGACGCTGACGTCCCTGGGCATGGCGATGCTGGTGGGGCACCAGCAGCTGGCATCGGCGGGGGAGCACAGCGAGCTGGCCACCCTGCTGGCCGAGTACGCGCGGCTGGTGCACGCTCGCGCCTCGTGAGTGGGAAACAGGGTTAGAACACTGTTTCTCACTCACGACCTCTTCAGGCGTTGCCGAGGATCCGGCTCACCGCGATCTCCAGGACGACCCGCTGCGGGTTCGGCTTGGGCTGGCGATAACGCGCGGCGTAGCGGTTTTCCGCGTCCCGCACCGAGTCCGGGTCGTCGCGCAGTACCGCGCGTCCCTCCAAAGTGGACCACTTCGGGCCTTCGAGCTGGCAGACCGCGACCGGGACGCCGTCGGCGCCCGCGGCCCGGATCATCTTGGCCTTGACCGACGAGTCGAACGTGATCACGCGGGCGAGCCCGGCGTCGAAGTCGACGGTCACGCCGACCGCGACGACGTGCGGGGTGCCGTCCGGCCGGACCGTCGTCAGGGTGGCCAGGCGGCGCTCGGTCCAGAAGGCGCGGAAGTCCGCGCCGCGGTCGATCTTCATGCGGTCCACGCTAGTCCGTCCGGGTGGCCGGAGGGCCGTGAGACCACTCACGGTCATTGTAAGGAAAGTTTCCTAACAGTCTTGACCTCGTCTTGAACCTTCTGTCACGCTCTGATCGCCGTCGCCGCAGCCAACGATGTCCTTTACGGAGGAGCGATGAAGAGAATCGTCCGGGCGGTGGTGGCCACGGCCGCGCTGGCCGCCGGGCTGCTGAGCGTGCCCGCGACCGCGTCCGCGGCCGGTACTCCCTATGTGCCCGGAACCCTGCGGCCGTCCGTCTCGCAGGCCACGCAGGACCAGGCGCTGCAGAAGTACTACGACTTCTGGAAGAAGAACTTCCTCACCACCAAGTGCGGCAGCGGCACCTACGCGGTGCTGTCGAAGGACGCCGACCACTCCTTCGTCGCCGAGGGTGAGGGCTACGGCCTGACGATCTCGGCGATGATGGCCGACAAGGACACGCAGGCCCGCTCGATCGTCGACGGGATCCTGAAGTTCGTGAAGGCGCACCCGTCGGTCAACAACAAGGACCTGCACGCGGCCGAGCAGGACGCGAACTGCAAGAGCGTCAACGGCAGCGACTCCGCCACCGACGGCGACCTCGAAATCGCGTACGGCCTGCTCGTCGCGGACAAGAAGTGGGGCAGCACGGGCTCGGTCAACTACAAGGCCGAAGCCGTCCGGATCATCAACGCCATCAAGAAGTCCGAGGTCAACGGCACCACGAAGTTCACGCTGCTCGGCGACTGGGGCAACGACGCGGAGTACAAGAACAGCTCACGTTCGTCCGACTGGATGCCGGGGCACCTGCGCGCGTTCGCGGCGGCGACCGGCGACAGCTTCTGGGACCAGGTCCGGACTCGGTCGGAGACGGCGGTGAGCCAGCTGCAGTCGCAGTACGCGCCGAGCACGGGGCTGCTGCCGGACTTCGTGGTCAACACGAACTCGACGCCGAAGCCGGCGCCGGCGGACTTCCTCGAGGGCCCGTACGACGGCAAGTACAGCTGGAACGCCTGCCGCGACCCGTGGCGCCTGGGCGCGGACGCGATCTCGGCCTCGGGTAGCGCGGCGGCCGCGCAGGTCCGCAAGATGAACACGTGGATCAAGTCCGCGACGGGCGGCGACCCGGCGAAGATCCAGAGCGGCTACTCGCTGTCGGGGTCGAAGACGGAGAGCGGCCAGCACCCGTGCTTCACGGCGCCGTTCGCGGTGGCGGCGATGACGGACCCGGGCAGCCAGGCGTGGCTGGACAAGCTGTGGACGGCGGTCTCGACGTGGTCCCCGGACTCGACGGACTACTACGGGACGGGCATCACGGTGCAGGTGCTGCTGATCCTGTCCGGCAACTACGTGGCCGCCTAGTTTCGCTCCATGAGGGGCACCTTCATGGCTCTTATGGCCATGAAGGTGCCCCTCATGGCTGTCGGAAAATGGGGCGCGGGGTGGGGTGCCTCAGCCAGTGGTGGCCGTCGCCGTTCGTGGTCGGCGACGTCCGGTTCGCCACCGCCGAGCACTACATGATGTGGCGCAAGGCGATGCTCTTCGGCGACGAGGAAGTGGCGTCCCAGGTGCTGGCCGCCCGTCACCCCAAGCAGGCCAAGGACCTGGGCCGCCGGGTGCGGCACTTCGACGAAGCCGCCTGGGTCGCCCACCGGCGTGAGATCGTCGTCGCCGGTAACGTCGCGAAGTTCGGGCAGCACCCCGACATCGGGCGCTACCTGACCGGCACCGGTGCGCGCGTGCTCGTCGAGGCGAGCCCGCTCGACCGGGTGTGGGGCATCGGCCTGGCCGCCGACGACCCGGCGATCGAGAAGCCCCGCGGCTGGCGAGGGCTCAACCTGCTCGGCTTCGCCCTCGCCGACGTCCGGGCTCAGCTGGGTTCGCGCAGCGGCAGTCCCGCGGCGCGGTAGATCTCGTCGATCACGGTCATCGTCTCGATCGCGTCGGCCGGCGAGGTCTTCACCGGCTCGCCTCGCAGGACTGCCGCCGCGAACGCGTCCAGCTGGTACGCGTACGTTGCCCGGCGGGGGAACTTCTCCGCGCGCCGCGTGTCGCCGATCCGGACCGTGAACCGGTGGTACGCCTGCGGGGCCAGCGGGTTGAACACGCTGATCGACCCCTTCGAACCGGTCACCTTCGCGCTGATCTTCAAGAAGGAAGACGACCACAGCGAGCACTCCACCCGCCCCGTGTGGCCCGACGGGTAGCGAAGCTCCGCCGTCATCGCCCGGTCGACGCGGGGCGACCGCAGCTTCGCCGACGCCGAAACCACCGAAGGGGTCTCGCCGCCGCCGAACGTCCGGGCCATGTGGACCGCGTAGCAGCCCGCGTCCATCGTCGCGCCGCCCGCCAGGTCGTAGTCGTAGCGGATGTCCGAGAACTTCGGCAGCGGGAAGGACAGGGCCGTCTCCACGCGCTCGAGCGACCCCAGCTCACCCGACGCCACGATCTCCTCGACCCGCAGCGCCAGCGGGTGGTAGCGGTAGTGGAACGCCTCCATCACGACGCGGTCGGAACCCTCGGCCAAGAGAGCGATCTCCCGGGCCTCCGCCGCGTTGGCCGTGAACGGCTTCTCGCACAGCACGTGCTTGCCCGCTTCCAAGGCGGCCCGGGTCCACCGGCCGTGGAGGCCGTTCGGCAGCGGGTTGTAGACCGCGTCGACGTCCGGGTCGGCGAGCAGCGCCTCGTAGGACGAGTGCGCCCGCGGGATGTCGTGCTTGGCCGCAAACGCTTGCGCGCGCTCGAGAGAGCGCGCGGCGACCGCGACGATGTCGACTTCGGAGCTGGTTGAAGCGGGCTTGACCAGGGCAACGGGGGCGATGCGAGCCGCCCCGAGGATGCCGATCCGCAGGCTCATGCGCGAAAGCTAGCACCGTGGGAGATTTCAACAGTCAGTTGACCTCTTCAACAACGAGTTGTACCGTTCCGGCCAGCCGAACAGTGGAGGTCCGTTATGTCCCGTTGTCGTGCCGCACAGGCAGTGCTGCTCGCGAGCCTGGCCGTCCTGGTGACGGCCTGCGGTGGTGGTCCGGACGGCGCGGGCGGGACGTCGCAGGCGGCCGGCGCGCCCGCATCCGGCATCCCGGACACCGCGGCCATCGTCCAAGGCGTGCAGAAGGACGCCCAGCTCAACGCCGCGCTGCCGGCGAACGTCAAGCAGGCGGGCCTGCACCTGGCGTCCAACCTGCAGTCCGCGCCCAACAACTTCTACGCCGCCGACGGCAAGACCCCGATCGGCTACGAGGTCGACCTCGCCAAGGCGATCGCCGCCAAGCTCGGCGTCACCGTGACCCACCAGGACATGGCCTTCGGCTCGCTGATCACCAGCCTCCAGTCCGGCCGCATCGACCTGACCATGGCCGGCATGAACGACACCAAGGCCCGCCAGGCGCAGATCGACTTCGTCGACTACTTCACCTCGGGCATCACGATCATGATCCGCAAGGGCAACCCGGACGGCATCACCGGACCGGACACGCTCTGCGGCAAGAACGTCGCCGTCGTGCAGGGCACCAGCCACCAGAAGTTCGCCGAAGCGCAGAGCACCAAGTGCACGCAGGCCGGCAAGCCCGCGCTGAACGTCACCGCGACCGACAGCGACAACCAGAACCAGAACCAGCTGCGCACCGGCCGCGTCGCGGCGATCCTCAACGACCTCCCGAGCGCCGTCTACATCTCCCGGACCGCCGGCGACGGCAAGTTCTTCGAGGTCGTCCCCGGCGAGCCGATCGAGGGCGGGCCGTACGGCATCGGCGTCAACAAGCAGAACACGCCGCTGCGCGATTCCGTGCAGAAGGCGCTGCAGGCCCTCATCGCCGACGGCACCTACGGCAAGATCCTGCAGGCCTGGGGCGTGGACCAGGGCGCGATCAAGGAGGCCGCGGTCAATGGCGGGTCCTGAACCGCTGCCCATCGTCCGGCTCCGGCACTGGGGACGCTGGGTCGCCGCCGCGATCATCCTGGCCCTGCTGGTGCTGCTGGGCATCGCCCTCGGCAACGCGCAGATCGAGTGGAGCCAGGTCCCGGACTTCGTCTTCTTCAAGGTGATGGCGACCGGCCTGCTCAACACCGTCGTGCTGGCCGTGCTGTCCCAGGGCGTCGCGATCGTGCTCGGCATCGTCATCGCCTTGCTGCGCCGCAGTGCCAACCCGGTCGCGCGGTGGTTCGCCGCCGGCTACATCTGGATCTTCCGCGGGCTTCCGGTGCTGCTGCAGATCCTGCTCTGGTACAACCTGGCGCTGGTCTTTCCGGTCATCGACATCCCGTTCCTCGTCCACGAGCAGACGAACGTGCTGATCAGCGCGTTCACCGCGGCGTTCCTCGGCCTGGCGCTCAATGAAAGCGCGTACATGGCCGAGATCGTCCGCGCCGGGCTGAACAGCGTCGACAGCGGCCAGACCGAGGCGGCGAAGTCGATCGGCATGACGCCGGCCGCGACGCTGCGCCGGGTCGTGCTGCCGCAGGCCATGCGCGTGATCATCCCGCCAACCGGCAACGACTTCATCAACATGCTCAAGGGCACGTCGATGGCGTCGGTGATCGGCGTGACCGAGCTGATCCACGCGGCCAACAACATCTCGTCGAACAATCTGCTGGTGATGGAGACGCTGCTGGCCGCGGCCGTCTGGTACATGGTCGTGGTGACCGTCGCCGGGGTCGGACAGCACTACCTGGAACGCTCGTTCGGGCAGGCTGATCGCGGGCCGCTTTCCCGCGCCGGCAAGGCGTTGCGCGGCGTGCCGCTGGTGAGGAGTGCCCGTGTCTGAGCCGCTGCTGCGCGCCGTCGGCGTCAAGAAGTCCTACGGCCACACCGAAGTTCTCGGCGGCATCGACCTCGAAGTCCACAAGGGACAGGTCGTCTGCCTGCTCGGCCCGTCCGGCGCCGGGAAGAGCACGTTCCTGCGCTGCATCAACCACCTCGAGACGATCGACGCCGGCCAGATCTGGGTCGACGGCGAGCCGATCGGCTACCGGCAGCGCGGCGGCAAGCTCTACGAACTGCGCGAACGCGACGTCGCCCGCCAGCGCCGGGACATCGGCATGGTGTTCCAGCGGTTCAACCTGTTCGCGCACCGGACGGCGCTGGAGAACGTCGTCGAGGGGCCGATCCGGGTACTGGGGCTCAAAGCGGACGAGGCGCGCAAGCAGGGCCTCGAGCTGCTGGACCGCGTCGGGCTCGGGCACCGGGGCGACGCCTACCCGGCGCAGCTGTCCGGCGGGCAGCAGCAGCGCGTCGCGATCGCGCGGTCGCTGGCGATGAAACCGAAGCTGATGCTGTTCGACGAGCCGACGTCGGCGCTCGACCCGGAGCTGGTCGGGGAGGTACTCGAAGTGATGAGTACGTTGGCGGGGGAGGGGATGACGATGGTCGTCGTGACGCACGAGATGAGCTTCGCCGCGGAGGCCGCCGACGAGGTGGTGTTCCTGGCCGACGGCGCCGTCGTCGAGACCGGGCCGCCGTCGGAGGTCTTGAGCGCGCCCAAGCACGAGCGGACCCGGCAGTTCCTGGCGAGGATCCTCGCGTGACGCGGATTTCGCCCCGGTACCTGCTCCAGTTCGACGAGCCCGCCGGCTACCTCGACTTCGCCCGCTTCGGCCCGCCGTCGCACGCGGTGCTCGACACGACGGCCGCGCTGCTCGACCAGGCCACCACGGCCGGTCCGTCCACTGTGGACGAGCTGATGCGGCAGGAGATCCGCGCCAAGGCGGCCGCCGCGCGGCTGTCCGGCTCGGACACTGACCACACCGTGCTGCTGCCCAACACCAGCCTCGGGCTGTTCCAGGCCGCGTTCCACAGCAGCGGTGACGTCCTGGTGTCGGCGGCCGAGTTCCCGGCCAACACCTACCCGTGGGCGCGGGCCGAACAGGCCGGCCGGCTGCGCGTACGCCGTTTGACCGGCGGTTACGTGACTCCCGAGCGTGTCGCCGAAGCGCTGACGCCCGAAATCACGACGGTCAGCGTCAGCGCGGTCGACTTCCGCACCGGCTTCCGGGCCGACCTCGCGGCCCTGCGCGACGTCGTCGGAGACCGGCTCCTGGTCGTCGACGGCATCCAGGGCTTCGGCGTGGTCGAGGAGCCGTGGGAGGTCGCCGACGTCCTGGTCGTCGGCGGGCAGAAGTGGCTGCGCGCGGGCTGGGGGACCGGCTTCGCGGTGCTGTCGGACCGCGCGTTGGAGCGGATGGATCCGGTGCTCTCGGGCTGGACCGGCGCCCGCGACCCGGGCCTGTTCGACGACGAGATCCACCCGCCGGACGCCACCGCCCAGGCCTGGTCCATTTCGAACCTCAGCCCGATCACGTCCGGCGCGTTCGCCGAGGCACTGGAGCTGGTCGAGGACGCCGGTGCCGGTGCCATCGCGGCGCGGATCGCCGAGCGGATCGCGTCCTTCGAGGAGGTGCTGGCGTCCTGCGGCGCCGAGGTCGTCTCGGCTACTGAACGGCGTGCGGGAATCCTCGCGTTCACGCTGCCCGGTCACCCGGCCGAGCAGGTCGGCGCGGCGCTGGCCACCGCCGGGATCGCGGCGACCGTGCGGCCCGAGCACGTCCGGTTGTCGCCGCACGCATCGACGCCGGCCGCCGCGGCGGATCTGCTCCGAGAAGCCTTGGAGACGCTGACGAAGCCGCGCGAACCGCTGGTCGTCCCGGCCGCGGGCGCGACCACGCACGAGGTGCTGACCGCGCTGGTGCCGGCGATCCCGGGCCTCGCGGCGATGCTCGGGCCGGGCAACGAAGTGCTGCTGCACGACCTGACCCGGCTGCCGGACTCGATCGTCGCCATCGCGGGCGACCTGACCGGCCGCAACGTCGGCGGGCCGATGACCGACCTGCTGCTCGGCCTGGTCCGCCGCGGCACGACCCAGGACCTGACGAACTACCGCACGCACGGCCCGGACGGCCGCGCGATCCGGTCGTCGACGCTGTTCCTGCGCGACGCCGACGGGGTCGCGGTCGGCTGCCTGTGCGTCAACAGCGTCGACGCGTCCGCTTCGGCGGGCGGCAACGGCGAGCCGGAGACTTTCCCACCGGACGTCGACAGCCTGCAACGGTTCCTCGTCGACCGCGCGGTGACCAAGGCGGGGATCCCGGTGGACCTGATGAAGAAGCGGCACAAGGCGGCGGTGGTCCGCGAACTCGACGAAGCCGGTTATTTCCTCATCAAGGACGCGGTCGACCACCTGGCCGGGCGCCTCGACGTCACGCGCTACACGATCTACAACTACCTCAACGAGATCCGTGCCTGATCGGGGCCTTGTCCGCGCTCGTTCCGGGGCGCACCATGGCGCGCATGACCGAACCGGACACGCGGCGGGCGGTGCTCCTGCTGGAGCCGGACGCCGAGGCCGACGCCGAGGAGCTCGACCGGCTCGCCCGGCGCCTGCGGGCGGAGCTGGGCGAGCTCGACGTCGACCTGCGGGCGGTGCCGGGTGAGGTGCCGGACGGCGCCAAGGCGGCCGACCCGGTGACGGTCGGCTCGCTGATGGTGGCGTTCAGCGCGGCGGGCGGCGTGTTCCCCGGCCTGGTCGAGACGCTGCGCGAATGGCTGGGGCGGCAGGCGGGCCGCCACAAGATCAAGATGACGATCGACGGCGACACGGTCGAGCTGGAACGGGCGACCACGGCCGAACGGCAGCAGCTGATCGAGGCGTTCGTCCAGCGCCACGGGTGATTTCTCCGGTCTCGGTGTCGAAATGACGGCCTCCTGTCCGACGCGTTGACGACCCGGTCAACGCACCTCGGAAGGAACCACCATGAGCAAGGTGATCGCCGACATCTCGATGTCGCTGGACGGATACGTCACCGCACGCGGCGCGGACGAGGAGCACGGCCTCGGTGTCGGCGGCGAGGCGATCCACGCGTGGGTCCTGGAGCAGCCCCGGTCCCCGGTCGACGAAGCGGTGCTGTCGCGCAGCTTCGAGGAGACCGGCGCGGTGGTGCTGGGCCGGCGGCTCTTCGACGTCGTCGACGGCCCGCACGGCTGGGACGACGGCGTCGGGTACGGCCACGACCAGGACCAGTCGGTCGCGCCACCGTGCTACGTCGTCACCCACCAGGAGCCCGCGCAGGTGCGGCTCGCGTCCCGGTTCCGGTTCGTGACGGGCGGCGTGGCAGCCGCGATCGACGCGGCCCGGAAGGCCGCGGGCGCCAAGGACGTCGTGGTCATGGGCGGCGCGAAGGTGATCGACCAGAGCCTGGCGGAGGGCCTGGTCGACGAGCTCCGCCTCCACCTGTCCCCGCTGGTGCTGGGCGGCGGAACGCGGCTGTTCGACCTGGCCGGCCGCACAACGCTGGTCCAGCGCTCGGTGACCGCGTCACCGCGGGCGACGCACATCACCTACGAGGTCGTCCGGGACTAGACCGGCAGTCCGGCGTCACTCCAAAAAGGACTCCGCGGCCGCCGTCGACCCGGCCGGCCGCGACGCCATCGACCGGCGTATCCGATTTCCGCCTTTCGTAGGGCATTCGCCGTCCCGCAGGCCGTTGCCCTCCCTCGACGGCCCGGTGCGGGTCTAGGGTTCAGCCGCTCGAAACGAACCCGAAAAGGGAGAAAACAGTGAGACGTGCCATTTCTTCCAGGGTGACCGTCGCCGTGGTCGCCGCCGCGGTGGCGTCCGCGCTCGTGGCCGCGCCGGCCGCGTCCGCGGCGCCCGCTCCGGCAGCCGGGACGATCGCCTGGGGGCCGTGTACCGATCCCACGCTCGTCGCCGCCGGCGCCGACTGCGGGTACCTGGGGGTGCCGCTCGACTACTCGAAGCCCCACGGCGAGCAGGTCCAGCTCGCCGTGAGCCGCGTCAAGCACAAGGTCGCCGACGCGCAGTACCAGGGCGTCATGCTGACCAACCCGGGCGGCCCCGGCGGCTCCGGCCTGCTGCTGGCGACGCGCGGTCCGCGCGTGCCCAACCACGCCGGCGACGCCTACGACTGGATCGGCTTCGACCCGCGCGGCGTCGGCGCGAGCAAGCCCGCGCTGAGCTGCGACCCGAACTACATGGACTACGACCGGCCGCAGTACGTGCCGCTCACCCCGCAGCTCGAGAAGACCTGGCTCGCCCGCTCGAAGGGCTACGCCGAGGCCTGCGCGAAGAACAACTCGAAGGCCCTGCTGGAGAACATGAAGACGACCGACACGGTCAAGGACATGGACTCCATCCGCAAGGCGCTCGGTGCGAAGCAGCTGAACTTCTACGGCTACTCCTACGGCACCTACCTCGGCCAGGTGTACGGCTCGCTGTTCCCACAGAACGTCCGCCGGATGGTGCTCGACTCGACCGTCGACCCGCGCGGCGTCTGGTACGGCGACAACCTGAACCAGGACGTCGCGTTCGACAAGAACATCCTCATCTGGTTCGGCTGGCTCGCCCAGCACGACGACGTCTACCACCTCGGCAAGACGCAGTCCGCGGTGCAGCGCGTGGTCAACGAGCAGCTGCTCAAGGCGCAGTTCAACCCGGCGGGCGGCGTGATCGGGCCGGACGAGATCATCGACGTCATCCAGCAGGCTTCGTACTACCAGCTGCGGTGGACACTGCTGGGCGACGCGCTCTCGCGGTTCGTCAACCAGGGCGACTGGCAGAACTGGAAGTCGCTGTTCGAGGCCTTCGGCGGCCGCGGCGACGACAACGGTTACGCGGTCTACCTGGCCGTCCAGTGCTCCGACGTCCAGTGGCCGCAGAGCTGGAACCAGTGGAAGATCGACAACTGGAAGACGTTCACCCAGGCGCCGTACTTCACCTGGCAGAACGCGTGGTTCAACGCGCCGTGCCTGTACTGGCCCGCGAAGGCGGCCAAGCCGACCAAGATCGACGGCAGCGGGGTCAAGAGCGTCCTGATGATCGACGAGACCCTGGACGCGGCGACGCCGTTCCCGGGCAGTCTCGAGGTCCGCAGCCGCTTCCCGGGCGCGTCGCTGATCTCCGAGCCCGGCGGCACGAGTCACGCGATCACCCCGCGCGGCAACGCGTGCGTCGACAACAAGATCGCGGACTACCTGGCGACGGGCGCGCTCCCGGCTCGCAAGCCGGGCCGCACGGCCGACGTCGAGTGCGCGCCGCTGCCCCAGCCGACGCCCCCGGCGCCGACCGCGGCCAAGGCTGACGTCGCAGCCACGCAGGGTCTGGTTGCCGGGCGGTTCACCGGCTGACCTGCATAAACCCTGAGAAACGGGGTGCCGGGCCCAGTGCCCGGCGCCCCGTTTTTCATGTTTCCAGCACCGTGGGCTTTGAAGATGCGCGGACTTTGTGTTACAAAGTGCGTAGCGACTTTGCATTGCAAAGTCCACGAACGAAAGGAGAGCGCCATGACTGGGGGACCGGCGTTCGCGCTCCACGGGCTGACCAAACGGTTCGGCCGGGTCACCGCCGTCGACGGGGTGTCCGTCGAGGTCGCGCACGGCCAGATCGTCGCGCTGCTCGGGCCGAACGGCGCGGGCAAGTCGACCACCGTCGACATGCTGCTCGGGCTGACCAAGCCGGACGCGGGCGAGGTCACCGTCGCCGGGGGCAGCCCGCGCGCCGCTGTCGACCGGGGACTGCTCGGCGCCATGATGCAGAACGGCGCGCTGCTGCCGGACGTCACCGTCGGCGAGATCGTCGGCCTGGTCGTCTCGACGCACGCCCAGCCGTTGCCCGCGGCCGAGGTGATCGCCCGGGCCGGCCTGCAGAACCTCGTGAAGCGCCGCTGCGGCAAGCTCTCCGGCGGCGAACGGCAGCGCGTCCGGTTCGCCCTCGCGCTGGCCGGCAACCCGGACCTGCTCGTCCTCGACGAGCCCACCGCCGCGATGGACGTCGACGGCAGGCGGGCCTTCTGGGCGGCCATCCGGGAGTTCGCCGCCACCGGCCGGACCGTGCTGTTCGCGACGCACTACCTCGCCGAGGCCGAGGACTACGCCGACCGCGTCGTGCTGATGCGCCACGGCGTCGTCGTCGCCGACGGTGCGGTCGCCGAGGTCCGGGCCGCGGTGTCCGGGCGGGTGCTCAAGGCCGTCGTGCCGGGTGCCGGCGAAAGCGACCTGGCGGAGCTGCCGGGCGTCACGACCGTGCAGCTGCGTGCCGGCCGCGCCGAGCTCGCCTGCGCCGACTCCGACGCCGCCATCCGCGCGCTGCTGGCGAAGTACCCGCAGGCCGCCGACATCGAAATCACCGCGCTGGGCCTCGAAGAGGCCTTCTTGGCGCTCACCGCCGACGAGACCGAAGGGGCGGCCGCGTGAACACCACCTACCTGAGCCTGGAGATCAAGCGGATCGTCCGGAGCCCGCAGTTCACGATCTTCACCATCGGCATGCCGGTGGCCATGTTCCTGCTGTTCGGGTCGATCTTCGGCAAGCTCATCGCGCCGAACGGCCTGCCCGCGGACGTCCAGACCATGATCAACCTCGCCGCGTACGGCGCGAGCGGCGGCGCCCTGTTCACCGGGACGCGGGTGGCGCAGGAACGCACCGACGGTTGGCAGCGGCAGCTGCGGCTGACGCCGATGCGCGGCCCCGGCTACCTCGTCGTCAAGGTCATCTCGGCGATGGCGGTCGCGCTGCCGGTGCTCGTGGTGGTGTTCGTCGCGGGCCTGGCGATGGGCGTGCGGATGAGCGCCGCGCAGTGGGGGCTGGTGCTGGTGTCGTTGTGGGTCGGCGTGCTCCCGTTCGCGGTGCTGGGCCTGGCCATCGGCTTGTTCGGCAAGGGCGACACGGTCGGGGCCGTCACCGGCGCGCTGATGATGCCGCTGGGCATGCTCGGCGGCCTGTGGATCCCGCTCTACGTCCTCCCGGACTGGATGGCGACGCTCGCGCACTTCTTCCCGACGTACTGGCTCGGCAGGCTCGGCCTCGAACCCCTGGCCCACGCCGGCGGGCTGGGGCTCGCGGCGCTCGTCCTGGCGGGCTGGCTGGTCGTGCCCGCGCTGGTCGTGGTGCGCCGGTTCCGGCTGGACACGGCCAGGCTGTGAATGCGTGTTAACTTCCGTGCAGTACTGAGGGGTCTGCGCGGGCGGAGGGTGAGACAGGTGAACGACGACGAACCGTTGTCGGCGGAGGAGTCGCTGAACCTGATCGCCCAGCAGTCCCGGCGCAACCGCCGGGAACTGGGCGGGGGCCCCGCGCGCATGCTCGCCGCGTGGGCCCTCGCCTGGCTGCTCGGCTGGGGGTTCACCTACTTCGCGACGCAGACCGCGAGCATTCCCGGCTGGGTCGGCGGGGTGCTCGTCGCGGTGCTGTTCGTCTTCGCGATCACCTACACCGGCTACGTGAGCGCCCGGGCCGGGCGGGGGATCCGCGGCCCGTCCAAGACGGTCGGCGCGATGTACGGCTACAGCTGGGCGCTTTCCTCCATCGGGCTGACCGTCATCGACATCCGGATCACGCAGTTCGGCTCGCTGTCCTCCGATCAGGTGTCCCTGCTGTGGTCGGGCACCTGGCTGCTGCTGACCGGCGTGCTGTACCTCGCCGGCGGCATGCTCTGGCAGGACAAGCTGATGTACGGGCTCGGCGCGTGGATGATCGTCTCCGCCGGGCTCAGCGTGCTGGTCGGGTTCCCGGCCAACTTCCTGGTGCTGGCGATCTGCGGCGGCGGTGGGTTCCTGCTGGGCGCGATCGTCTACTTCGTGCGCGAGAAGTCCGGCCGCCGATGAGCGAACTGCCGCAGCTCGACCCGGTCATCCACGCCCAGGCGCGGCTGCGGGTCACGGTCGCGCTCGCCGGGCTGCACACCGGCGACCAGATCACCTTCCCGCGGCTGCAGCAGCTCCTGGACATGACCGCCGGCAACCTCTCGACGCACCTGCGCAAGCTCGAGGACGCCGAGTACGTCGAGATCACCAAGGCCTACGAACACCGCACACCGGT
Source organism: Amycolatopsis ponsaeliensis (assembly GCF_030182635.1). Taxonomy (NCBI): domain Bacteria; kingdom Bacillati; phylum Actinomycetota; class Actinomycetes; order Pseudonocardiales; family Pseudonocardiaceae; genus Amycolatopsis; species Amycolatopsis ponsaeliensis. The sequence goes on along the minus strand of NZ_JAPZLD010000062.1, from coordinate 1,452 downwards.
CACGCTGGTCCGGCTGACCGCGGCCGGGCGCGCGGCGTTCGAGAGCTACACCAAGGCGCTGCACCAGCTGCTGGACGCCACCGGCGGGGACTGACGTGGCCCGCTGGGTCATCCACCTCGACCTCGACGCCTTCTACGCGTCGGCCGAGCAGCTCACCCGCCCGACGCTGGCGGGCCGTCCCGTGCTCGTCGGCGGCACCGGGCCACGCGGCGTCGTCGCGGGCGCGAGCTACGAGTCCCGGGCGTTCGGCATCAAGTCGGCGATGCCGATGGCCCAGGCGCGGCGGCTGCTCCCGGCCAACGGGGTGATCGTGCCGCCGCGGTTCCGCGTCTACGAGCGGCTCAGCCAGGAGGTCTTCGCCGTCGTCACGGCGGTGGCACCGGTGCTGGAGAAGATCTCCCTCGACGAGGCCTTCGCCGAGCCGCCTTCGCTCGTGGGTGCTTCGCTGGCGGCGGTCACGGAGTTCTGTGCGTCGCTGCGGTCCGGGATCCGGTCGGAGACGGGCCTGGTGGCGTCGATCGGCGCGGGCAACGGCAAGCAGATCGCCAAGATCGCCTCGGACGAGGCCAAGCCGGACGGCCTGCTGGTGGTGCCGCAGGGGACCGAACGCGAGTTCCTCGCGCCGCTGCCGGTGCGCGCGCTGTGGGGGATCGGGCCGGTGGCCGAGGGGAAGCTGCGGTTCATCGGCGTCCAGACGCTCGGGCAGCTGGCGGCACTGTCCGAACAGGACGCGGTGGCGACGCTGGGCGGAGTCGTCGGCCGCGACCTGCGGCGCCTGGCGACGGGGTTCGACGACCGTCCGGTGGCCGACCGCGGCGAGACCAAGCAGGTCAGCGCGGAGACGACGTTCGACACCGACATCAAGGACCTGACGACGCTGCGGGCGGAGGTCCGGCGGATCGCGGTGGGGGCACACCAGCGGCTCGTCAAGGCCGAGCGCGTGGCCCGGACGGTGGTGATCAAGCTGCGGCACACGGACATGCACACGGTGACCCGCTCGGAGACGATCTCCGCGCCCACGGACGACCTGGCCGAGCTGGCGGCGGTGGCGGAACGGCTGCTGCTGGACCCGGCGGAGTTCGGCGGGATCCGCCTGGCGGGCGTCGCGTACAGCGGGCTGTCGGTGCCGCACCAGGACGCGCTGTTCTCCCTCGCCGTCCCGGAAACCCCGGCGTCGACGGTGGTCACCGCGGCCGCCCCGGCACCGGCCGCCGCCCCGTCGCAGTGGCGACAGGGCGACGACGTGGTGCACGAGGAGTTCGGCACGGGCTGGGTCCAGGGCGCGGGCCACGGCCGCGTGACGGTCCGCTTCGAGCACCGCACTTCCGGCCCCGGCGTCGCCCGCACCTTCCCCCAGGACGACCCATCCCTGACCCGCGGCGACCCCGGCGACTGCCTGCGCTGACGTGCCGTTAAGGCCACCTTACGGGCGTCAGACGCCCGTAAGGTGG
>NZ_JAPZLD010000061.1:0-62895 GCF_030182635.1 Amycolatopsis ponsaeliensis | reverse complement strand
ACGGCCAAACACAGCCGACGTCGACCGGCGACACGCCCACCGATTCTCATCCCACCCGCGAGCGCACGCCAGCGCCCATCGACAGTTCTAACCCTGTTTCTCACTCACGACCGAGTGCGGCAGGGCGGTCAGGCGGCGAGTTCGCGGATCCGGTCCATGGCCGCGCGGACCTCGGTGAAGCCGGTGGTGAGCGGGCTCAGCCCGACCCGGATGCCGTCCGGACGGCGGAAGTCGATCAGCACGCCATTCTCGATGAGCACCCGCGAAAGCCGCTCGGCGTCCGGGTGCCGCAGGGTGACGTGCCCGCCGCGGCGGGCGTCCTCGCGCGGCGAGGCCACCGTGAAGCCGAGCGGGACGAGCCATTCGTCGGCGAGGTCGAGCACCCACCGCCCCAGCGCGACGGCCTTGGCCCGCACGCGGTCGATCCCGGCTTCGGCCAGCAGCGCGACGCCTTCCTGGACGCCCACCATGCCGAGCACCGGCGGGGTGCCGGACAGCGCGCGGCGGATGCCGGGTGCGGGCACGTAGTGCTCGGCCATGCCGAACGTGTCGGCCGCGCCCATCCAGCCGGTGATCGGCTGCCCGAACTCCGCGTGGTGGCGCGAGCTCACGTAGAGGAACGCGGGCGCGCCGGGCCCGGCGTTGAGGAACTTGTACGTGCAGCCGACGGCGAAGTCGGCGCCGCCGGCGTCCAGCTCGACCGGGATCGAGCCGACGCTGTGGCAGAGGTCCCAGACGGTGAGCGCGCCGCGGTCGTGCACCAGCCGCGTGATGCCCGCGAGGTCCGCGATCGCGGCGCTGCGGTAGTCCACATGGGACAGAACGACGGCCGCGGTGCGCGGCCCCATGACGGCCGCGACGTGCTCGGGGCGGACGTCACCGCCTTCGATCCACCGCACCGTGTGGCCGAGTTCGGTGGCGACGCTCTCGACGAGGAACCGGTCGGTGGGGAAGTTGGCGGAGTCGGTGACGATCTCGTCGCGCCCCGGCCGGAGCGCGGCCGCCGCCCGGAGCGTCTTGTACAGGCACACGGACGTCGAGTCGGCGACGATGGTCTGGCCGGGCGCGGCGCCGAGCGCGACGCGGCCCAGCTCGTCGCCGATCCGCTCGGGCAGTTCGAGCCAGCGCTCTTCCCAGGACCGGATCAGCCGGGCGCCCCACTGGTCGGCGACGAGCTCCTGCAGCCGTTCGGCCGTCGCACGCAGCGGACGGCCCAGCGAGTTCCCGTCGAGGTAGGCGACGACACCGGGGTCGGTGATCGGGACGAAGCGGTCCCGGAACGCGGCCAGCTCGTCCGCGGCGTCGAGGCGCTTCGCCTCCTCGAGCGTGGTCAGTGCTCCTTCTCCTTGACCCGCACGGTTTCCTTGCGCACCTCGGCCTGGGTGGCGCGTTCCCGCACCAGCCAGTCGGGGTTCTCCGACTTCAGCGCGTCGATCTGGTCGGTGGTGAGCGCCTCGGTGATCCCGCCGCGGCTGAGGCCGCCGATCGAGACGCCCAGCTTCGCCGCGACGACCGGCCGCGGGTGCGGGCCGGTGCGGCGCAGCTCGCGCAGCCACTCGGGCGGTTCGGCCTGCAGCGCGATCAGCTCGTCGCGCGAGACGACGCCCTCCTGGAACTCCGGGGGCGTGGCTTCGAGGTACACGCCCAGCTTCTTCGCCGCCGTCGCGGGCTTCATCGTCTGGGCGGTCTTGTGCGACGTCATGCCGTCCAGGGTAGCCAGCGCCCCGCCCGGTAGCCTGACCCGGTGACCTCGTTCCGTCTCGCGTACGTCCCGGGCGCGACGCCCGCCAAGTGGGTGCGGACGTGGGCCGAGCGCCGGCCGGACGTGCCGCTGGAGCTGCTCCCGGTCGCCGCGGCCGACGCGACGGAACTGCTCCGGGCGCAGGGCGCGGACGCGGCGCTGCTGCGGTCCCCGATCGACCGCGACGGCCTCCACGCGATCCCGCTCTACACGGAGACGACGGTGGTGGTCGTCGCCAAGGACCACCTGGTCGCGGCGGCGGACGAAGTGTCCACAGGGGACTTGGCGGACGAGGTCGTGCTTTCGCCGCTGGATGACACGATCGAGTGGTCCGCGCTCCCGGGCCGGGCGGCTGTCTCGCGCCCCGAGACGACGGCGGACGCGATCGAGCTGGTGGCCGCTGGGGTGGGGGTGCTGGTCGTCCCGCAGTCCCTGGCGCGCCTCCACCACCGCCGCGACCTGACGTACCGGACGGTGACCGACGCTCCCCAGTCGAGCGTGGCGCTGTCGTGGCTCGAGGACGAGACGACGGACCTGATGGAGGCGTTCATCGGCATCGTCCGCGGGCGCACGGTCAACAGCACGCGCGGCCGCCAGCCCGCTCCGGCGGAGAAGGCGGAGAAGAAGCGTCCGGAGCGGAAACCGGCGGTCGCGAAGTCGGCCGGCAAGCCGGCCCGGCGGGGTGGCGGCGCTCCGAAGCGCGGGAAGCCGCGCCGGAAGTCCTGACGCCGCGGGTTCGGTTCGTCGATTTCAGTTCGTCGAGTAGACGCAGTTGCCGTCCGCGCGGTCCGGCAGGTCCGGGTCGTCGAACCACAGGCCGTCCTCGCCGAGGTAGCGGAAGTGGATCACCGTGCCCGGCGCCACGTCCACCGACGCCGACCGGCGGCCGTTGGAGCGGGTCGTCAGGTGGTGGCGGCCCGGCGTCCAGTCGTTGAACGATCCCACCACGCTCACGCGCCCGGGTGGTGCCCCGGCCGGGAGGCTGAACGTCACTCGCTGGGTGCCGGCCCGGCTCTTGCTGGTCTTGATCACGCTGCGACGGCCTTTCGGAGAGGGAAAACGAAGGGGGCGTGCTCGGCACTGAGCGCCGACATGATGACACAGTCGTAACCGTTCGGTCACGCGCAGTGCCCGAAGGAATTACCCAGCCGCTCAACGGTTCGCCACCGACCGGGTGGTCCTGCCTCGAACCATGATCAACTTGCGCTCGGACGTGCTTTCCGGTGCGAGACTGTCTGCCGTGACCGTCGCCGCCGATCGTCAAGTCAAGGACCCTTGTGCCTGGCTCAGCGCCGTCACCCTCGAACTCGCCGGCGCACACCCGGCCGACACGCGAGGGGTGCTCATGGCGGTGTGGGACGGGCTGGTCGCCGCCCGGCTCGCCGGGCTGCACGCCGCCGGGGCATCGCCTCGCTGGCGGGCCCGGCAGGGCCACGCCGAAGCGGCCGAGTTCGACCTCGCCGTCCAGCTGGCCCGCACCTGCACCGCCGGCCCCGGCCTGGCCATGCCGGCCGGACTGCCGGGAGCCGCGGTCGCTTGGCCTGCCGCGCGGGCCGACGCCGCCGTCGCCGCGATCATTTCCTTCTGCGCCACGGCCGAAACGATGCTGCGCCGGGCCGGCGAGCTGACCCCGGTGTGGGAGGACAGCCTGCTGGGGCCGGTATCGCTGACCCGCCGGCTCGCCGACTCCTGGGCGGGCCGCCACACCGGCCGCCCGCTGCGGCTGCCGGCGCCCCCGCCGTCGTGGTGGCGCTGACGGCGGTCCGCTGTCCGCCGTCCGCCGTCCGTCAGGGGAAGGCTGGGCCGGCCGAACCCGGCACCGGGTGAAAGGAGGCCGGGGTGGCCGGATCAGCTGTCCCGCCCACGAGACTCCCGCGGGCGACCCGAGTGGCGGTGCGCGAGGTGTTGCTGGCCGAGCTGATATCGGCCGAGACTCGGGCACGAGCCGCGGGCTGCCCGCAGGACGTGCTGTTCGAAGCGTTGGACGCCCGTCTGCGAGCAGCGGTCGAGGAGGGCCGGGACGCAGGATTGTGCCCACCGGCCGAGGACGAATGCCGGGAGCCGGGCGATGCCGCCGGGGCCGCTTGGCAGGTGCAGCCGCGCTGGGTGGTCGAGGATGGTTGCCGGGAGCCGGGCGATGCTGTTGGGGTCGCTTGGCGCGTGCAGCCGCGCTTGGCGGCTCACGGTCGGGACGTGGGGCTGCGCCCGCCGGACGAGGATGGGTGCCGGGAGCCGGGCGATGCCGTCGGGCCCGTTTGGTTCGGGCAACCATGTCGGCCGGCCGAGGATGACCGCCGGGAGACCGGTCTTCACTACGTGCACCCGGTCTCAACGGCCGAGGACAGCCAAAACCGTCGTCACGATCCGGTCGAGCCGGGCCTCGTCGGCGAGAGCCGTGGCTAACCAATCGTCGCGCGCGGATCCGTTGTGCGGCAACCGGTCGAGCGCGTCCCCACCCGATCCGAACACTCGCCGGACCACCGACGCGACCGCCGTTGCCGGGTCCTCGCCGCGGTCCAGCCGCCGCTCGATCGCGCGCAGTGCCTGCTCGGCGCGGGCCGCGAGCCGCGCGTCGTCGGTCTCCTCCGGGCCGACCAGCCGCAGTGGGGCGGGCTCGGCCGCGCCGTCCGCCGGCATCGGCGCCACCGGTGCCCGCTTGTGCCCCAGCGGGCGCTCGACGTGCTCGGCGAACCACTTCGGCCGGGTGCCCATGGCGGCCAGGACCGTCCGCACCTCGCGGTCGAGCGTGTCGCGCGTGTCGTGGCCGCCCGGCGGCGCCCCGGTGACCTCGGCGCGGCGCGCGGCCCAGCCGTCCAGCGGCCACAGCTCGGCGCCCGCCGTCGCCGGCACCCCGGCCCACACCAGGATCTGGACGGCGAGGTCGCACAGCCACGGGTCCCCGCCGAGGGCCTCGCTCAGCCAGGCCGGCAGGCGCGGCCGTTGCAGGGCCCCGATCTCGCCGCGCCGCCGCCGGTGCGCGTCGACCGTCGCCGGGCTCAGCCGGGTCGCCAGCCAGCCGTCGAAGTTGTCGATCGGGTCCGTCGCGCGCCGCAAAGCGTGCTCGACGACGGCTTCGACGTCGTCGTGGAAGCGGTCGAGGCAGTCGGGCCGCAGCCATTCGAGCCCGCGGGCGCAGTCCGGGTGCCGGCGCTGCCGCTCCAGCGGCTTGGTGATCCGGGCGAAGACCAGCGGCCAGGCGACGCTGTAGACCGCGCCGCGCAGCCGGGCGAGTTCGCGGGGTGCAGCGGCCGCCGCCGAGTCCGCGAGCCTGCCGTCGCGGGCCAGCTGCCGGACGTCCGCGACGGCGGCCGCCCCGGCGGACGGAAAAGTGGTGTCGAGCAACTCGTCCTCCCCGATGTCGTCGACGGGGAAATGGTCGGTCAGCGGAGGAACAGGAAAAGGCCGCCGCCTGGCCGAATCACGCCGGAACTGGCCAGCGGCTGGCCACCCGGGAATCACCTGATCGGCGCAGCCCGCACCGCCGATCGCGCGGAAGTCCGCGTGTCACAATCGAAATCCCATGGCATACGAGGACGGGTTGCTCCGCGAACTCACGACATTGCGACGCGGCTGGGGATTGGAAACCGAACGGCTGCGGAGCCGGCTCGGGCCGCTCGTTTCCGGCTGGTGTGAAATTCACCGGACGGCGAACGACCGCGAAGCGCGGCGGGTGTTGCGCGACGCCATTTCCGCCGTGATCGCCGAATTCCCGGCCGACGACCAGCTCGCGGTCAACGTCGCGCTCGGCATCGCCCCCGGCTCGCAGCAGGCGTTGCTCAGCGACCGCGTCGGGATCCTCGCCGACCGGTTGCGGGTGTCCGACCGCACGGCCCGGCGCCGGATCGACCGGTCGTTCGTGCGCCTGGCCGCCGAGATCGAAGCCGGCCTGCGCCCCGGCGACGGGGTGCCCGACGACCCCGACCAGGGCTGGTTCGTCAAGCGGCTCCGGGCGATCGTGCGGCTGGACACCGCCGAGCCGGAGCTGATCGAAGAACGGGAGATCGTCGCGACGCGCGACGGGCTGAGCCGGATCTCCGCGCAGTTCACCGTGCCTCGCGTCGACGACGGCGGCGACGGCGACGGCGAACGGCGGGTGGCCGCCGACGCCCAGCAGGGCGTCCGGATCACCGACGCCCAGCGAGTGGGGCAGCGGCACTTCCGCTGGCTGCTCGACCTCCCGCGGCCCCTGGCGCGCGGCGACACCCACACCTACGCCCTGGTCATCCGGATCCGGGACGGCCTGCCCATCCGGCCGTCGTACGTGTTCGTGCCGCTGGTGACGTGCGAGTCGTTCACCGTGCGGGTCCGGTTCGACCCCCAGCGGCTGCCGTGGACGGTGTGGCGGCTCGACCGGGTCCCGACCTCGGTGCTCGCCGACCCGGCCAAACCGGGCCCGGCGCTCTCCCTCGACGGCGCGTGCGAGGTGGCGCAGGAGTTCACCGCGCCGCAGCTGGGGTATGCCTACGGACTGCGCTGGGTGACCTCGGAAAGTCCCTGAGTGATATTCCTTGACATGAATATTCTGTAATGTGAATACTCTGTGCTGTGGACGAAATCGCGGCTGTGGACGGAATCGCGGCGGCACTGGGGGAGGCGGCGCGGTGGCGCATCGTCGAGCTGCTCGCCGAGCGTCCCCGGTCGGTCGGGGAGCTGGCCGAGCTGACCGGCCTGCGGCAGCCGCAGACCACCAAGCACCTCCAGACCCTCGCCCGCGCCGGGCTCGTCACCGTGTTCCCGCTCGGGCAGCGCCGCGTCTACGCGCTCGAGGCCGAGCCGCTGGCGGCGTTCGCGGGCCGGCTGGCGGAGCTGGCGAAGGCGACCGAAGCGCACCGAGGCGAGCGGGACGCCGTCGCGCGGTACCGCGCGGCCGTCGACGCGGAGTCCGCGGCGGCGGACCGCGACTTGTGGGCGGACGGGCGGGAGTTCGCGTTCGAGCGTCTGCTGGCGGTGCCGCGTGACCTCGTCTGGCGGCACTGGACCGACCCGGCGCTGCTGGCGGCGTGGTGGGTTCCGCCGTCGATGACGGTCACGGCCTGCGTCCTCGAGCCGCGGCCCGGCGGGCGCGCGGTGCTCGCCTACCGCGACGCCGACGGCGAGTACCACGCCGAAGGGTGGGTCCGCCTCGCGGCGGAGCCCGGGCGGCTCGCGTTCGACCTCGCCGTGACGGGCGAGGCGTCCTTCACCGGGCACTACGACCTCGAGCTCGCGTCGGTGCCCGGCGGCACCCGGCTGCGGCTGGGCCTGCGCATCACCGCGACGACGGTCGGGGCCGCTGTCGCGATCGCCGGTCTCGAAACCGGCTGGGACCAGGTGCTCGACCACCTCACCGACGTACTCACCGAAGGAAAGGGCTGATCACCATGAGCGAGCGCAGAGTCACCGCGAACTTGAGCCTCACACTCGACGGGCGCTACCACGGCCCGGGCGGGCCCGGCGACATGGGCGCGATCGTTTCGTACGCGACGACCGAGGTCGCGCGGCGCCACCTCGCGCGTATTTGGGAGGGCGCGACGACGGCGGTGCTCGGCCGTCGCAACGCGGAGGGTTTCCTGGGTTTCTGGCCGACGGTCGCGGCGGACGAGAACGCCGACCCGCGCGACCGCGGTTACGCGAAGTGGCTGGTGGACGCGGAAAAGGTGGTGTTCTCGACGACGTTGGCCGAGGCGCCGTGGGAGCGCACGCGCGTGGTGAACGCCCCGGCCGCGGAGGTCGTCGCGGACCTGAAGACCACCGGATCGGGTGACATTTTGGTCAACAGCAGCGCAAGCGTCATCAAGGCGTTGCTGGCGGCGGACCTGATCGACCGGCTGTACTTGATGGTCTGCCCGGAGATCGCGGGCGGCGGGCCGAGGTTGTTCGACGACGGCCTCCCGGCGTCGAAGTGGCGGCTGGCCCACCACGAAACGGGCGAATTGGGCGAGACGGCGGCGGTCTACGACCGCGCCCACTGACGTCCTATGTGGACACGCCAACGCGAGTGTCAGCACCGCAGCCGTCGCATGGACCTGACGTCCCGGCATGAGAACCAACCGGTGGCCGCATGCGAGCTGGGGGTCCGGGGGTTGTCCCCCGGGAATGATCACCACCCGATGCCGGCGAAGTCGCGAAGCGACGAGCAGGATCAGGCCGATCGGGTGGGGCGGGCGGGGCTCGAACCCGCGGCCAAGGGATTATGAGTCCCCTGCTCTAACCAACTGAGCTACCGCCCCCGGATTTGCGTTCGCACAGAAGACTCAGTTCGCTTCAAGTTATCACAGCGGCCATCCGGGGAGATCCGGTAGGCCAAACAGGTTGAAGTGGCCACCGACCGGCCCAAGCTCGTCTAGGTTGCAAGGGCGTCACCGCTGAACGGAACGGCGGGAGGGTGGGCGATGGTCACAACTCCGCGAGCCACCCGGCACGCTCCGCACGTATTCCGGCTCGCACTGCTGGACGCAGTCACCGCCGGGGCGGGTTTGGGCTACCTGGCACACCAGTACCGGGAGGCGCTCGTGGCGAACCTCGCGGCCATCGGCCTGGCTTTGCTGTTCGCGTTCGCAGTGGGATATGTGGTCCGCGCGGCGGCGCGGGTTTTGCGGCGCGCGAACCGGCGCGTGGACGCCATTTTCGCCGAGGAACTGCGGAAGCCGTCGCCCAAGCCGCGGTGAGCGTGCGGATTCCACTCAGCTGCCCGGAGTGGTGGTCGGGAACGCGGATGTGGGTGGAGTCGTCGGTGTGGTGGGCGGCGGAGGTGTAGTGGGCGGTGCCGCCGAACCGTAAGCCGCGTAGGTGAACCAAATCTGGCCGAACGTCTTCGGCGTGGTCTGCGTGAACATCGCCCGCACCTGGAACGTGGTCGCGGTGGAGGAGCCCAGCACCGTGTTGAGCACGAACCCGTTGAACGCGCTCGGCGTGTTCGGCGAGACCACGACCGCCTCCGGCACCTTGCCGAGACTGTGCGTCACCGTGCAGAAGCCGTTGCCGTCGGTGACGCAGGTGGCCTGCGCCGCCTGGACGATCGGCGCCGGCGACGGCCCGACCGCGGCCGAAGCCCCGGCGAAGACCACCGCCCCCGCCGTCACCGCCAGAGCGCCGGCCAAAGCCGCGAATGCGTTTCGTTTCATGACGATCCCTCCCTCGGAGCCCGGAGTCGCCCGGCCGGCCTCCGCCGTTACGCCCGCCGATGTACCGGGGTTGTACGTGCTGTGTACGTCGCCGCGGGAACCTCACCGCCATGAACCCCCACCCGACCGCGCTGTCCCGGCGGACGCTGCTCCGCGCGACCGTCGCGACGGCCGCCGCGCTCGGTGCCGGTGCCGCGCTCGCCGGCACCGCCGCCGCTGCCGACGATGGTGTGCCCGTCTCGCCGTACTTCGACATCACCCAGCCGTCCTACGATCTCTTCCGCAGCAAGATGCTCCACGAGTCGCACCACGTCATGCAGGGCTTCGCCTTCGACAACGTGAACCGGCGGCTCTTCGTCGTCCAGGCGCAGAACGGCACCTCCGGCGACGACCTCTGCGTCAACCAGCTCAGCTTCAGCGGCGAGCTGCTCGGCTCGATGCACCTGGGGCACGCCGGGCACGGCGTGTCGATCGGGGTGGAGCCCGTCGGCACCGCGTCCTACATCTGGATGGAATGCGACGCCGACGGGACGACGACCGACGCCCGCGGCACCGCACTGGCGCGCTTCAAGTTCGTCGACGGCGGCACGCCGTCGGTGAAGAAGTTCCTCACCGGCAGCAAGACCATCACGTGCGCCACCGACCCGGTGTACCAGCGGATCGCCGTGCGCCGCAGCGAAGGCGGCAAGATGTGGTACAGCGTCTTCCCCCTGGCCAGTGCCGCCGCCGGGGACTTCTCCACGCCGCTGGCGCACTTCCCGCAGCCCGCGCTGAGCACCGGGAGCGTGGTCTTCCAGGGCTACACCGTCTTCGGCAACTGCCTGTACACATTGGACGGTGAAGGCCACGCCGACGCCGCGGACATCGACTCCTACGTCACGCGGATCGACATGAACACTGGCACCGTGATGAGCCGCGCGCTGACGAAAGCCGGCGAGTCGCTCGTCTACCGCGAACCCGAGGGCATGGCGATCTACCGCACCGCGGCCGGCGAGACCCGGCTGTTCCTCGGCTTCGGCTCGCGCAGCAGCATGGACAACATCAACCGCTACGCCAACATCTTCTACAAGAACGTCCTGCTGGGGTGAGCAGTCACGCCACCCGGTACCGGAAGTTGCCGATCGGCCCGGTGCTGCTCAGCTCCAGCGGCTCCAGCCGCACCCGCGTGCCGCCGGGGTGGTCGAACAGCCGGACGCCGTCGCCGAGCAGGACCGGCGCCACGTGCACCAGCACCTCGTCCAGCAGGCCCATTTCCAGGCAGCGCCGGGCCGTCGTCGCGCCCAGCACCGCGACGTACCCGTCCCCGGCCGCCGAGGACGCCGCCGTCACCGCCTTGCCCAGGTCGTCGACCAGGGTGAAGCCCGGCGAAGGCGCCGCCGAGCGGGTCACCACGAAGATCGGGCCCTCCCAGCGGCCGCCGTACACCTTGCCCTCGGCCGTCGTCGCCGGTGCGTACGTGTTGTGCCCCATCACGATCGCCCCGATCTCGCCGAGCAGCCGCTCGACGGCCGGGTTCGGCCCGGCGTGCAGGCCCGACAGCCACGTCATGTCGTCGGCGGGGCCGGCGACGAAGCCGTCGAGGGACATCGTGATGTGGTAAATGACCTTGGCCATGGGTGCCGCCTTCCGGTGGGGATCACCGGTACCGACTGCGGCCGCCCGGGAAACTCATCGGTCAGGCGGGCACGAGTTCCGGCGACGCCGAAAGCGCGTACCGGCGGGCCAGCGTCGCGCACACGATCAGCTGGATCTGGTGGAACAGCATCAGCGGCAGCACGATCAGCCCGACCTGCGCGTGCCCGAACAGCACCGTCGCCATCGGCAACCCGCTGGCCAGGCTCTTCTTCGACCCGCAGAACACGATCGTGATCCGGTCGGCGCGGGCGAAGCCCAGCAGGCGGGCGCCCCAGCCGGTCGCGCCCAGCACCGCCGCGAGCAGTACGCAGCAGATGCCGAGCAGCACCAGCAGCTGACCCGCGTCGAGCCGGTGCCAGATGCCCTCGACCATGCCCGCGCTGAACGCCGTGTAGACGACCAGCAGGATCGACCCGCGATCGAACAGCTTGAGCGGCGCGGAATTGCGCGTGATCCAGTCGCCGATCCAGCGCCGCGCGAGCTGGCCGGCGACGAACGGCGCGAGCAGCTGCAGCACGATCCCGAGCACGGCCGAACCGTCGACGCCGGCGCCGTCCCCGGACAGCAGCAGCGCCACCAGCAGCGGTGTCAGCACGATCCCGGCCAGGTTGGACAGCGACGCACTGCAGATCGCCGCCGCGACGTTGCCGCGGGCGATCGAGGTGAACGCGATCGACGACTGCACGGTCGAAGGCAGCACGGCCAGGAACAGCACGCCGGCGGCGAGCTGGGCAGGCAGCACCGACGACGGCAGCAGGAACAGCGCGAGGCCGAGCAGCGGGAAGAGGCCGAACGTCGCGGCCAGTACGACCGCGTGCAGCCGCCAGTGCCGCAGCCCGTCGAGGGCTTCCTGGGTGGACAACCGGGCGCCGTACAGGAAGAACAGCAACCCGACGGCGATCGTGGTGGCGGTGCTGAAGCCGTCGGCGACGACGCCCGAAGCGGGCAACAGCGTGGCGACTCCGACGGTGGCGAGGATGGCGACGACGAACGGGTCGAGGCGAAAGCGGGACATGGATCTCCTTCCACGGCAATTCTCGGTGACGCCGTGCTCATTGTGAACCCCGATGACCGGACTGACTGTCATCGCGAATCACGATAAAGTGGCCGGGTGCTGGACCCGCGCCTGTGCCGTTCGTTCCTCGCCGTCGCCGAGACGCGCAGCTTCACCGCGGCCGCGCGACGGCTGGGGGTCGGCCAGCCGACGGTCAGCCAGCACGTCCGGCGCCTCGAGCGCGACTCGGGCGGGCTGCTCTTCGCCCGCGACACCCACACCGTCGAGCTCACCGCGCGCGGGCAGGCGATGCTGGGGTTCGCGCAGACGATCGTCGACACGGAAGAGCGTGCCGAGCGGCACTTCCGCGGTGCCGAGCTGCGCGGCCGCGTGCGCTTCGGCGTCTCGGAGGACTTCGCGCTCGGCGAGCTGCCGGAGATCCTGCACCGGCTGCGCCGCAGCCACCCGCTGGTGGACGTCGAGCTGACCGTCGAGCTCTCGGACGTCCTGGCGCAGCGGCTGCGCGCCGGCCAGCTGGACCTGGTGCTGGGCAAGCGCCGCCCGGGCGCCCACCACGGCCGGCTGCTCTGGCGGGAGCCGCTGGTCTGGATCGGCTCGGCGGCGACGGTGCTGGAGCCCGGCCAGCCGGTGCCGCTGGTGCAGTACCCGATGCCCTCGATCACGCGGCAGCTCGCCGTGGAGTGCCTCGAACGCGCCGGGCTGGAGTGGCGGGCCGCGTGCCAGACGTCGAGCCTCACCGGCCTGAGGGCAGCGGCGGCGGCCGGGCTCGGCGTCACCCTGCACGCGCGCAGCCTGGTGCCCGGCGACCTCGTCGAGCTCGACGGCCTGCCCGAGCCCGGCGACATCGAGTTCATGCTGCTGTCGCGTGAATCCCAGGAGGGACCGGCGGCGGCGCTGGAGGAGTTCGTCCTGGACAGCGTGCGGCGCTAGGCCGGCTCGACCCGGAACCGCTCGCGGTACTCGCCCGGTGTCGTGTTCACCGTCCGGCGGAACGCCCGGGTCAGCGTGGACACCGTGCCGAAACCGCAGGTCCCGGCGATGCGCGAGAGCGTGTCGTCGGTGGTTTCCAGCCGCTGCCGGGCCGCCTCGACCCGCGCGTGCTCGACGTAGGCGGCGGGCGTCATGCCCAGCTCCGCCTTGAACACGCGGGTGATCTGCCGGTCGGTCAGGTGGACCCGGGCGGCGAGCTCGGTCACCGTGAGCGCGTCGGCGAGGTGGGCGGCGATGTACTGGCGCAGCTCGTCCACGCGCCGGGTCGCCGACGCCGGCTCGATGCCCACGCTGAACTGGCTCTGCCCGCCCGGCCGCCGGAGGAACATGACGAGCTGGCGGGCGACCCGGGACGCCGGCCCGGGCCCGAAGTCGTCCGCGACCAGCGCCAGGGCGAGGTCCAGGCAGGCACTCAGCCCGGCCCCGGTCCACACGCTGCCGTCGCGGATGAAGATCGGGTCGGCGTCGACCGTGACCTCGGGGTGGTCCGCGGCGAGCTGCCGGGCGGTGGACCAGTGCGTGGTGGCGCGCTTGCCGTCGAGCAGCCCGGCCGCCGCCAGGAGGTGTGCCCCGACGCAGACGGACGCCACCCGGCGGGCCTGGCCGGCCAGCAGGCGCACGGTCTCGACCACGGCCGGGTCGCACCGGGCGACGATCTCCCGGTTTTCCCCGACGGTCACCGCGCCCGGCACGACCAGGCTGTCGATCGACGTGCCGGCCAGTTCCGCGAAGGTGATGTCGGGCAGCACGCGCACCCGGCGGAGGTGGTCACCGGGTCCGGCGTCTCGGCGGCGAGGAGCACGCGGTAGCCGGCGGGGGAGTCCAGTTCCCGTTGCAGCAGCGAGAAAACCTCGGCGGGGCCGGTCACGTCGAGGAGGTCGATCCGGTCGAAGAGGACGACCACGACCAGCCGCTCGGGGTGCTCCATCGCGTTCCGTTCCGTGTCGGTTTCTGCGTCAAGCATGTCATTGCCGACACTCCCGGTCGAGCTTAGCGTCGGTGGTGCCCGGGCAAGCCGGGCGAACACCGCGAAAGGACACCCGAACATGGCGAGGACGACGTTGCGTGAGCTGAACGGGCTCGACGGGACCCCGGCCGCACTGGCCGGCTCGACGCTGATCCTGGTCGACTACCAGAACACCTACACCCGCGGTGTCATGGAGCTGGAGGGGTGGCGACCCGCGCTGGCCGCGGCCAAGGACCTGCTCGAAGCGGCCCGCGCCGCCGGGACGACGGTGATCCACGTCGTCAACGACGGCGGCGAAGGCACGCCGTACGACGTGCGGGCCGAGATCGGCGGCATCCACCCTGACGTTGCCCCCGCCGAAGGTGAGCAGGTGGTGGTCAAGGGTGTGCCGAACGCCTTCGTGCGGACCGATCTCGGCGAGCGGGTCGACACCGCCGGGCACGAGGACGTGGTCATCGCCGGGTTCATGACGAACATGTGCGTCACGTTCACCGCCGAGGGCGCGTTCCTGCGCGGCAACCGCCCGACCGTCGTCGCCGATGCCTGCGCCACCCGGCCGCTGGCGACCCCGGTCGCGGAGGTGAGCGCCGCGGAGCTGCACCACGGCGCGCTGGCGACCATCGCCGACCTGTACGGCGTGGTCGTTCCCGGCGTCGCGGACCTGCGGTAGCCGGTCAGTCCTCTTCGCCGGTCAGCAGTCTTCGCAGCCGCGCGAGCGCGCGGTGCTGGGCGACGCGCACCGCGCCGGGCGTCGAGCCCACCGCCGCGGCCGTCTCCTCCGCGGACAGCCCGACGACTATCCGCAGCACGACGATCTCGCGCTGCTTGGCCGGCAGCACGTCCAGCAGCCGCGCCAGGCGTTCGTTCAGCTCGAACCGCAGGGCGTGCTGCTCCGGGCCGTCCGCTTCGGACACGCCGTCGGGGACTTCGGGGACCGGGTCGGCGCGGTTGCGGGCCGCGGCGCGGTGCGCGTCGGCGACCTTGTGCTGGGCGATGCCGTAGACGAACGCGAGGAACGGGCGGCCCTGGTCGCGGTAGGACGGCAGCGCGGTCAGCACGGCCACGCACACCTCCTGGGCGACGTCGTCGGCCGAGGCGAACGACCGCTCGTGCCGTCCGACGCGGGCGCGGCAGTAGCGCACCACCAGCGGCCGGATGGTGGCGAGCAGGCGGGCGGTCGCGGCGTGGTCGCCGGCGATCGCGTCGGCGACCGGCTCGTCGTGCCGCCGCCAGTGCGAGGGGAAGGCCTCCGGGGGCTGCGCCGCGGCTATCTCCCGGACGAGGGCGCGGCTGCGCACCCGGAGCAGGGTGCCCTCCACGTCGAGGCCGACGCGCAGCGAGTCGTGCAGCGCGGCGTTGGACTCCCGCAGCAGCTCCGTGGTCGCGGGGTCCCCGTACTCGGTTGCCGGCATGGTGCTCACCCTTCCCTGTCCCGCTGGTCGCCGGGTCGTGCGGCCCGGTGGCGCCTGAGGCGTTCCCGCACGTGGCGGAGGTTGGAGCGGACGGTCGCGGGGGCGACGCGCAGCGCTGTCGCGATCTGTGTGGGCGTGAAGCCGTCGAGGGACCAGGCGAGGACCATCCGCTGCTGGCCGGGGAGGGAGGCGAGCAGGTCGATGAACCCCGCGTGCTGGTCGACCAGGGCGGCCAGCTTCTCGTCGTCCTGCGGGTCGTCCGGTGCCCGGTCCGCGTGCGTGTCGCCGACCGCGTCGAGCAGCCGCCCGGCGACGCGGCGGACCCAGGCCCGCGGGTCTTCGGGGGTCGGCCACGCCTCCAGCGCGTGCAGCATCGCCTCGGCGGCGATCTCGCGGGCCAGCTCGGCCTCGAACCCGGCCTTGCACAGGAACGCCACGAGCGGGGGGAAGTCGGCGCGGAAGAACGCGTCGAAATCGTCGTCAGCCCACATGGACCCCTCACCACCCCTCGCCTCCACTGGAACAAGTGCGCTGAGGTGACCGCTACGTGTAACGATTCGATCAAGACTGCTCGATGGGAGTAATGGCCTGCTCCGGATGGTGACGGCCGGTGACGAATGGGTGCGGGCATCTCGGGTACCCGGTCCCGACGACCCACTCGATCGAGCCCGGCAGCCGGCGCAGGTCCGGCGAACGGCGCAGAGGCCGCGAACGGCGGATTCCGGACACCGGCCCGGCGGCCGCGGCCTGACGCACCCCGATCGGGAAGGCCGTGCGGTGCCGGGAAAGCGCGGGCCGCCGGCGCATGTCACGCGGACACGCCGGAGCGCGCTCACGCCGATCGGGTGACGTGATCGACATCGAGATCCCGGGAAGGAAGGCGTACTCTCATGTGTTGCAGTCTTGGTTGCCCGGAGGGTGAGCCGGGGACCGAAGCCAAAACCCCCTTGACCGACGCGGATAAGCTCGCGCGTCCGCCGCGGTCAAGTCGGTTGACGCGCCATGACAATGGGAAACAGTAGAAGCAGAGGGAGGTGAACGAAGGAAATGGAAGCCACGATGACGGGCTGGGCGGAACTCGCGGCCTGCAAGGACGAGGACCCGGAACTGTTCTTCCCGATCTCCGCGATGGGCCCCGGCGCCCGGCAGGCCGCGCAGGCCAAGGCCGTGTGCGCGCGCTGCCCGGTGCGCGCCGAATGCCTGGGCTACGCGCTCGACAACGGCCTGGACCACGGTGTTTTCGGCGGGACCACCGCCGAGGACCGACGCCGGTTGACGCACACCGCGCCGCAGCGGCACCGAGTAGCCTGACCCGCCGCCCGGTGACCTCTTCCCGGCGGCCAGGAAAGCCGAACACCGAAATCGGAAGAATTTCTTTCCGGATGGTGTGCGCCCGGGCGGGTGATTCCCCGTGAATCACCCGCCCGGGCTTTTTCACGCCCTTCGCGGGTGAGCGACGCACTACCGAATGCGCACGCCGCTGATCGGTACGAGATGCCGGACGGGGCCACCCGAGGTCATCGTGCTCACTCGTCGTGCCAGGTCTCCGGCATTCCCCACACCGCCGCCGGGACGGACTCGAAGGCGGCCAGGTCCGTGATCAGCCCGTGCTCGATCGTCAGCAGGGACACCCCGAACCAGCGGTATTCGTCCGTACCCGGGCGCCGGAGCCAGGTCGCCACGGCGGGCTGGCGGTTGGCGCGCGTCGCCCGCATCCGGAAGCGGCCGACGCAGTGCGGTGACGCGGGGTCGAGCGACAGCGACAACGCCCGGACGATCGACGCCGCGCTCGCGAACCACAGCTCGTAGGGCGGCATGACCGCGCGGGCCTCGGCGTGCAGCAGCCGGGCGACCGCCTGGGGGTCACCCTGTTCGTAAGCCGCGATGAACTGCTTGAGCAGCGCGGTTTCCTG
Source organism: Amycolatopsis ponsaeliensis (assembly GCF_030182635.1). Classification (NCBI taxonomy): domain Bacteria; kingdom Bacillati; phylum Actinomycetota; class Actinomycetes; order Pseudonocardiales; family Pseudonocardiaceae; genus Amycolatopsis; species Amycolatopsis ponsaeliensis. The sequence goes on along the minus strand of NZ_JAPZLD010000061.1, from coordinate 46,119 downwards.
GGCCGTCGCGTCGCCGGCCGTCCACTCGGCACGGCGCGCGGGCAGGCGTTCACGCAGCGTCGCCCGGGCGCGCTGCAGCGCGCTGTTCGCCGACGCGACGCTCGTCTCCAGCAGGTCCGCGGTCTCCTGGGCCGACCAGCCGAGGACGTCCCGCAGGACGAGCGCCGCCCGCTGCCGCGGCGGCAGGTACTGGACGGCGGCGAGGTAGGCGAGCTCGATGGTCTCCCGCTCGACGACGACGGCGTCCGGCCCGGCTTCGTCCAGCAACCGGTCCGGGACGGGCTCGAGCCACGGCAGGTCGACGGCCGAGATGGGCCCGTCGGGCTCGCCGGCGGGCCCGAGCTGATCGGGCAGCACCCGCCGCGGCCGCCGGGCGAGGACGTCGAGGCAGGCGTTGGTCGCGATCCGGTACAGCCAGGTCCGCACACTGGCCCGGCCCTCGAACTTGTCCCGGGCCTTCCACGCACGCAGGAAGGTCTCCTGGGCGAGGTCTTCGGCATCGCTCAACGAGCCGAGCATCCGGTAGCAGTGCACCTGGATCTCCCGCCGATGCCGCGCGACGACCGTCTCGAAATCCGGAGCGTGGCCCACCCGGGCACGCTAGCGCACCCGGGGCTGGGAGACTGCCTCCGTGAGCGGAACGGTGCTGGTACTCGGCGGACGCAGTGAGATCGGCCTGGCCGTGGCGCAACGCCTGGCCGGGGACCACCGGCGGTTCGTGCTGGCCGCCCGCCCGGGCGCGGACCTCACCGCCGCCACGACCACCCTGCGCGAAGCGGGCGCCGAGACCGTCGATACGGCCGAGTTCGACGCCGACGACCTCGCCGCCCACGGCCCCTTCCTGGAGAAGGTCGCCGCCGAGCACGGGCCCCTGGACGTCGTCGTGCTCGCCTTCGGCATCCTCGGCGACCAGGCACGCGCCGAAGAAGACGCCACCCACGCCACCGCCATCGTCCACACCGACTACGTCGCCCAGGTCGGCGTGCTGACCCACGCCGCGAACCTGCTCCGCGCCCAGGGCCACGGCAGCCTCGTCGTGTTCTCGTCCGTCGCCGGCGTTCGCGTGCGGCGCGCCAACTACGTCTACGGCTCGGCGAAGGCCGGACTCGACGGCTTCGCGAGCGGCCTCGCCGACGCGCTGCCGGGTTCCGGCGTCCACCTCCTGCTCGTCCGTCCCGGTTTCGTCATCGGGCGGATGACCGAGGGCATGAGCCCGGCGCCGTTCTCGAGCACGCCGGACCAGGTGGCCGACGCGACCGTCGCCGCGCTGCGCAAGCGCCGCGGGGTCGTCTGGGTGCCCGGCGTACTCCGTCCGGTGTTCTTCGGAATGCGCTTGCTGCCGCGCGCGCTCTGGCGCCGGCTGCCGCGCTAGTGTCGCGCGTCTGAGTTTCGTTGACCGGGGTCCGGCAGCGCGCTGCCCGGGCGGAATCGTCCGACTGGGGGCATGGCCACGAGGTGCCGATGGAGGATTCGGGACGCCGGGTGGCCGGAATCCTCCATCGACGAGCACCGAGAGCCCCTGCCGTGACGCGACCCTGACGGCGGAACCGTCGCCGGAGCTTCAGCGGGCGCACCCGTTCCAGCGTCGAACAACTTGCAACGCGCGACACTAGCCGCCCGGTTGTGGCCACCGCCACAGCACGTTTTCGTGCGCGCGCCGGTACTTTCCGTCGCGAAATCGGCCGATCAGCTGGATTCGGCTCGGCCGATCGGGCAGCGTCACGAGCTTTCAACAAGTTTCTCAGCTGATTCCCAGCTAACCCGGTGATCCTCGAAGGCGGGGTCGGAGGTTCACCACAGGGAAGCAAGGGGAAGTGTCGTGCTGCTGTCGTCCCGGGGGCGTCGCATCGGCGTGCGGGTCGCGCTCGGCGTCGTGTCGACGCTGGTGCTCGGTGCCACCGGGTACGCCTGGTCGCAGCTGAGCAAGCTGGACGACGGCCTCGTCACCGCCGACGTCATCCCGCCCGCGGCGCAGGTGGACGAAGACAGCACACCGCCAGGGGAACCCCTGAAGGTCGCCCAGAACATCCTCCTCGTCGGGATCGACGCGCGCACCGACGCGTACGGCAACCCGTTGCCGCAGAACGTGCTCGACGCGCTGCACGCCGGAAGCGGGGACACCGGCGGCGACACCACCGACACGATGATCGTGGTCCACATCCCGGCCGGCGGCGCCGCGGCGACGGCGATCTCGATCCCGCGTGACTCCTATGTGGACATTGCGGGAGGGTACGGCAAGCACAAGATCAACTCGGCGTACAGCCGCGGCAAGAACGCCGCGATGTCCGGGTTGCGCACCCAGGGCCTGTCCGGCGCACAGCTGGAGGTGGCGGCGAACGAGGCCGGCGCGAAGACCGCGATCCAGACGGTCGAGAAGTTCACCGGGCTGACGATCAACCACTACGCGGCCATCAACCTCGCCGGCTTCGACGCGCTGTCGCAGGCTGTCGGCGGCGTCGAGGTCTGCCTCAAGGCGCCGGTGCACGACAGCTACTCCGGCGCGGACTTCCCGGCCGGCCCGCAGACGCTCTCCGGCGCGCAGGCGCTCGCGTTCGTCCGGCAGCGCCACGGCCTGGCCAACGGCGACCTCGACCGGATCGCGCGGCAGCAGGCGTTCCTGTCCGGGATGGCGAAGAAGGTGTTGAGCGCGGGCACGTTCACCGACGTCTCGAAGTTGAACGCGCTGGTCAGCGCGGTCCAGGGGGCCGTGGTGCTGGACAAGGGCTGGGACGTGCTGAGCTTCGCGCAGCAGCTGCGCGGGATGAGCTCGGGGGCGATCGCGTTCGCCACGATCCCGGTGCAGAGCCTCTCGCTGTCCACGCCGTCCGACGGCGACGCGGTGAAGGTCGACCCGGCGCAGGTCCAGCAGTTCATCCGGACGGCGATCAGCACGCCCGCGGTGCAGGCCTCGGGCGACGACACCGGTGGCGGCGTGAAGCCGGTGGCGGCGACCACGACCGCCACGTCGAACAGCAAGCAGCCGGCGACCTCGACGGCCGCCGGCTGCGTCAACTGAGTGCTCAGACGAACGCGGACTGTCCCGTGATCGCCTTCCCGACGATCAGGGTGTTCATCTCGCGCGTGCCCTCGAACGAGTAGATCGCTTCGGCGTCGGCGAAGAACCGCGCGACGTCGTAGCCGAGCACAATCCCGTTGCCACCGAAGATCTCCCGGCTCCACGCGACGACCTCACGCATCCGCGAGGTGACGAACGCCTTGGCCAGCGACGAGTGCTCGTCCTTGAAGATCCCGGCGTCCTGCAGCCGGGCGAGCTGCACGAGCATGCCCCACGACGCGGTGATGTTGCCGAGGCTCTTCACGAGCAGGTCCTGCACCAGCTGGAAGCGGGCGATCGGCCGGCCGAACTGCTTGCGCTCCTGGGCGTAGGCCAGCGCGGCTTCGTAGGCGCCGATCATCACACCGAGCGCCTGCCACGCGACGCCGCCGCGGGTGGCGCGCAGGATCTCGGCGACGTCGCGGAAGCCGTTGATGCCCTGCAGGCGGTTCGCCTCCGGCACGCGGACGCCGGTCAGGGTGATCTCGGCGTTCTCGACGATCCGGAACGCGGTCTTGCCCTGGATCTTCTCCGGCACGAACCCAGGCGTGCCCTTCTCGACGACGAAACCCTTGACGTGGTTGTCATCCACGTCCCGCGCCCACACCACGACGTAGTCGGCGAAGGTCGCGTTGCCGATCCACTTCTTGGCGCCGTCGAGGATCCAGGTGTCGCCGTCCCGCTTGGCGGTGGTGCGCATGCCACCGGCCACATCGGACCCGCCGAGCGGCTCGGTCATCGCGAACGCGCCGATCTTGTCCATCGCGGCCATCTCCGGGAGCCAGCGGTCGCGCTGTTCCTGGCTGCCGCCGCTGTAGATCGAGTACATCGCGAGTCCGTTGTGGACACCGAAGAACGTCGCGACGGACGCGTCGGTGCGGCTCATCTCCATCGCCATCATGCCGGTGAGCAGGTGGCTGACCGCGGGCTTGTGCTCGCCGTAGCCTTCGTAGGGCAGGCCGGCGAGACCGCTCTCGCGGAACATCCCGATCAGTTCCTCCGGGAAGGTCCCGGCTTCCCAGTTCTCGTTCACCAGCGGCTTGACGTCGGTGGTCATGAACTCGCGCGCCCGGACGAGCAGCTTGCGCTCGTCGTCCGGCAGCAGCGCCTCGAAGTCGTAGAAGTCGGCGGTCAGCTGGTCCTCGATCGGTTCCATGTCAGTTCTCCTCCACTGCGGTCAACACTGCGAGCTGCTTGCGGTCGCGCGTCTCGGCCAGTTCCGAGTACGTGGAGGAGCCGTAAGCCTTTTCGACGGCTTCGATCAGCCGTTCCTGCTCTTCGGGGCTCTGGCTGGGAGTGCCCAGCCCGGCCCACATCTTCTTCATGGACTTGCCGATGTGCTCGGCCATGTGCCGGTACCCGCCGGGGCCGCCACCGAGGTGCGAGCCGAGGAACGGCCCGACCGTGGCCCAGCGGATGCCGAGCGAGTTCGTGATCACGGCGTCCAGTTCTTCCGGCGTCACGACGCCTTGCTCGACGAGGTAGATCGCCTCGCGGCTGAGCGCGTTCTGCAGCCGGTTGCCGACGAACCCGGGGATCTCCTTGCGCTCCACGACCGGCGTCCGGCCGAGGAAGGTGTAGAAGTCGACGGCCGCTTGCACGGACTCCTCGCTCGTGCGCTCGCCGGGGACGACCTCGACCAGCGGGATCAGGTGCGGCGGGTTGAACGGGTGTCCGATGAGGACCCGGCTGCCGTCGATCTCACCGGTGAACGCCGTCGAGGGGATGGCGCTCGACGAGCTCAGCAGCAGCGCGTGCTCCGGAGCCTCCTCGACGAGCTTCGCGAACAGGTCCTTTTTGAACTCGACGTTCTCGGGTCCGTTCTCCTGCACCACATCCGCCACTTTCACTGATTCAGTGACGTCGGCGGCGATGTGGATCCGGGTGGCCAGCTCGGCGGCGGTCGTGCCGAGGTGCGGGGCGAACGTCTCGAGTGCGTCGGCGATGGCCTCGGCGAGGTCGGGCCGCGGGTCGCTGACCCGGACGGTCAGGCCGTGGTGGGCGAACAGCGCCGTCCAGGACAGGCCGATGGTGCCCGCGCCGATCACCGCTGCGTTGCGGAACTTCATGACCGGGCTCCCTTCAAGTAGTCGAAGACCGGCTTGACCGGGGCGAGCGTCAGGTCGGTGCGGATGTGGCTCGCGGAGACGACCTCCAGCACGGGCAGGTCGGCCAGCGGGGCCAGGACGTGCTGGAACAGCTGCAGTCGCGCGGGGCCGGTGTAGGCCTCCTTGACGACGACGTCGGTGATCTCGGTGCGGACCAGCTCCTGCACACGCGGGGTGCCGTCGTAGCCCGGGATCGTCTTGAGCATGAACGTCGGGACCGTGATCTGGCGTTCGGCCTCGCGAGCGTCGAGTTCGTGGTGCTTGTAGCCCATGGTCGCCGTCGCCACCCGGAGCGTCCCGTAGTCCAAAGTGCCCACCAGGACACCGTTGTCGACGTACAGACTCGGGCTGCCGACGGTCTTCGGGTACGCGCTCACCTCGCGCCCGGACGCCGTGGCCGGGAAGTTGTCGAGGTACATCGCGTGCAGGTACTCGCCGCGCTCGCCGTCGAAGCTGACCTCGATCGCCTGGCCGGACTCGGTGTACGGGCCGTAGCCGGAGACGTCGCCCATCTTCATGACCTCGAAGCGCACCAACGGTTCCTCGACCCGCAGCGGCTCCGGCACGACGGCGCGCAGGGCGTCGGCGTCGGTGCGGTAGACGATGTTCAGGTATTCGCGGTCGGTGAACCTCGGGACCACGGGCGCGAACGCCGGGGCGGTCAGGGGAGTGGTCACGTGCCTGCGGACTTCGTCGATCTTCATGTCACTCACCGGTCCACTTCGGAGCGCGGCGCTCGGCGAAGGCGGTCATGCCCTCGCGGACGTCGGCGGACTGCATCAGCTTCTTGATTTCTTCGCGCTGCGCGGTCGCGGGATCCGCGGCACGCACGATCTTCTTCACGGCGGCCAGCGCGAGCGGCGCGTTCTCCGCCAGCTTCTCGGCCAGCTGCAGCGCGACGGCGGCGGCGTCGCCGTTCGGCGTCACGCGGTTGACCAGGCCCAGCTCGCCGGCACGACGGCCGGTGACGGGCTCGCCGGTCAGCAGGAACTCCATCGCCAGGTGGTGCGGGATCCGCTTCGGCAGCCGGATCACGCCGCCACCCGCGGCGATCAGGCCCCGCTTGACTTCGGGGAGGCCGAACTTCGCGTCTTCACCGGCGACGATGAGGTCGCAGCCCAGGGCCAGCTCGAACCCGCCGCCCATGGCGAACCCTTCGACGGCGGCGATCAGCGGCTTGGACAGCTCGGCCTCGGTCAGGCCGCCGAACCCGCGTCCCGGGATCTCCGGTGACTCGCCCTTCAGCGCAGCCTTGAGGTCCATGCCGGCGCTGAAGGTGTTCTCGGCGCCGGTGAGGACGCCCGCCCGGAGCGTGGGGTCGTTCTCCAGCTCGTCCAGGGCGGCGGCCAGTCCGGCCGCGACGGCGGCGTTGACCGCGTTGCGGGCCTGGGGCCGGTCGATCGTGATCAGCAGGGTGCTGCCGACCCGTTCGGTGCGTACTTCGGTGGTGCTCATGACTTCACTTCCTAACCGGCACTTTCACGTGAAAGTGCCGGTGGTTCAGACCAGCTCGGCGAGGACTTCGGCGGTGTCCTGGCCGGCCAGCGGGGCCAGGCGGCGGATCGAGCCGGGCGTCGCGGAGAACTTCACCGGGATGCCGACCGTGCGGATGGCGCCCTCGCTCGGGTGCTCGACGGTGTCGAGCAGGTGGCCGTCGCGGACGTAGCCGTCTTCGTGCGCGCGGTCCAGTTCGAGCACCGGCGCCATCGGGATGCTGTGCTTCGCGCAGACCTCGGCCCACTCCTCGGTGGTCAGCGCCGGGGCGCACGCCGCGATCTGCCCGGTCAGCCATTCGTTGTCGGCGCGGTCGATGGCTTCGCCGTTCACGCGCGGGTCCTCGGCGAGGTCCGGGCGCCCGGCCGCGGCGAAGAAGTCGCGGAAGTTCTTCGGGTTGTAGGGGATCACGCAGGCGAGGCCGTCCTTCGTGCGGACCGCGGCGTGGCCCTTCGTCATCGACAGCGCGAAGCCGGTGGGGCCCTCGGCCGGCTCGTAGGTGTGCCCGGCGAGGTGCTCGACCAGGTTGAACGCGAGCAGCGTGTCCGTCATCGGGATCTCGATCTGCTGGCCCTGGCCGGTCCGGTCGCGGTGCACCAGCGCGGCGAGCACGCTGTAGGCGATGGTCAGCGACGACACCTTGTCGCCGATGATCGTCGGCAGGTAGACCGGCTCGCCCAGCGCCCGGTTGGCGACGTCGACCAGGCCGGAGGAGGCCTGCACGGTCTCGTCGTAGGCGGCGTTCCCGGCCTGGGCGGAGTCGCTGCGGAAGCCCTGTGCGTGGGCGTAGACCAGGCGCGGGTTGCGCTCGGCGACGTCGGCGTAGTTCAGGCCGAGCCGGGCCAGCGCGCCGGGACGCATGTTGGTGATCAGCACGTCGGCCGTGTCGATCAGCTTCAGCGCCTGCTCGCGCTCGGTCTCGTCCTTGAGGTTGAGGGCCACGCTGCGCTTGTTGCGGTTGACGTTGAGGTTCAGCGGGGTCATGCCCGGCGTGGTGCGGTACTGGCCCACCCGCACGGTGTCCGCGGGGGACTCGATCTTGATCACGTCGGCGCCCAGGTCGCCGAGGATCTGGGCCGCGTACGGGCCCATCACCACGGTCGAGAGGTCGATCACGCGCACGCCGTCCAGCGGGCCGGTCGCGGTGCTGGTGTCCGTCATCGTTCGTCCTTTCGCGCCTTGCTGTTTCGCTCTACTTACGAACGTAGGCGCGGGTGGCGCGAAAGGGAATGATCATGATACGCACAATGGTATGACCGCGGTGGTCACACCATTCCTTCAGGTGTCGATCGGATCTTTGAAGACGTCTTTCGCGGCTTCGAGGAGTTCCCGCAGGTCGCCGTCGGTGCGGTCGCGGCGCCAGAGCAGGCCGGTGTCCAGCTGGGGGCGGAAGTCGGTGAACGGAAGGACGGTGACGTTGTCGAGCCGGTAGCCGTGCATCGGGCTCTTGTCGTCGAGCATGGAAATGGAAAAGGCCTCACCGCTGGAAATGATTTCCGACGTCCCGCCGTAACCGGTGTTGGTCAGCCTGATGCGTTTCTTGATGCCGAGTTCGTTCAATTGGTGGTCGAGCTGGTCGAAGTAGGCCGGCGTGATTTCCCCGGGTGAGGCGACGTACGGGAATTCGGTGAGCTCGGCGAGGCTCACCGAGTCCCGGCCGGCGAAGAGGTCGGCCGGGACGACCGCGCCGAGCCGTTCCGACATCACGGGCAGCTGCTCCAGCGCCGGATCGGTGACCGGCAGCCGGGCGAGGGTGAGCGCGAGCTTCCCTTCGTGCACGCCCTGGACGAGGTCGGCGGTAGTCCCGGGCCAGCGTTTGAGTTCGTAGTGCGCTTTGACCCGCTCGGCGAGGGCGTTGACGCGGTCCCGCAGTTCGGGGTGCACGCCGGCGGGCATGCCGAGGAAGACGGTGCTGCGCTGCGGCCGGGTCGCGTCCCGGATTTTCCAGGGAATCGCACTGACCTGCTCGAGAACGTCGCGCGCGAGCGGCAGCAGCGCGGTCCCGGCGGAGGTGAGCGTGACGTGGTGGGTGCTGCGGTCGAACAGCTGCTGCCCGAGCTCGTGTTCGAGGTCCTTGATCCGCTGGGAAAGCGGCGACGCGGCCATGTGCAGCTTCCGCGCGGCGGCGGAGAAATTCAGTTCCTCGGCGACCGCGACGAAGTAGCGCAGGTGCAGCATCTCCATGGCCCGACCCTAACGAGCCGACCCTCCAGGCATGCGAGCCGACGCTCCAGGCACGCAAGCCGACCCTCCAGGCCCGCGAGCCGACGCTCCAGGCACGCGAGTCGACCCTCCAATCACACGTGATGCCCCTCCAATCACGCGAGATGCCCTCCCAATCACGCGAGATCGCTCCCCAATCACGCGAGACACGCGCCCAATCACGCGAGATCCGCCCCTGATCACGCGAGATCTGCGTTCAGCGAGCCGACGCGCCGCGGCGGACCAGGGCGAGCAGCCGGCCGGGCTCGCCGCCGGCCAGCGCGATGCCGGTGGCGAGCAGGAGAAGGTCCAGTTCGGTGACGTCGGCGGCCACGGCGCCGACGGTCCGCGCGCGGTCGAGCAGGGCGGCGGCGGTCGTGTTCATCGCCGCGTGCCAGCCCGCGAACAGGCTCTCGTGCTCACCCGCGGGGTCGGCCAGCGAGAGCGCGAGGGCCCGCTTGGTCCGCACGTGCTCGACGAACAGTCCCAGCCAGGCGAAGAGTGCTTCGCCGGGGTTGTCGGCGTCGAGGTCGGCGCGGCTTCGCAGCTCCGCGACTTCGTCGGCGTACACCGCGACGACCAGCTCGCGCCGGTTCGGGAAGTGCCGGTACAGGGTCGCGTTGCCGACGCCGGCGCGACGGGCGATGCGGTCGAGCGGCGCGTCCGGGCCGTCCGCGGCGAAGACCTCCTTCGCCGCGGCGAGCACGAGGGCCTGGTTGTCCCGCGCGTCCGACCTGCGGGCCCGTGCGGTCATACTGCTCCCTTGCCAAGTGGGGATATCCCCGGTTAGCGTAGCCGAACACTAACCGGGGAAGTCCCCACTTAAGGAGTGAGCATGGACGCCGCCGAGGTCCACCGCCGCCTGATCGCGTTGACGCCGTTCACCGCGGAGAGCGTCGCCGAAGGCCTGCGCTACATCGACCCGCAGGTGGTCGACCACCGCGGCGGCGCGGGCGGCGACCACCACGGCATCGACGCCTGGCGCGCGAAGTGGGAGGCCATGCTCGACGGCGAGTTCTTCGCCGACTTTCGCGACGTGGGCGTGCGGGTCGAGCAGAACGTCGCCGACGGCGAATTCTCGGTCAACCGCTACACGAGCTCGGGCACGCAGCTCTCGACCGGCCGCAGCTACGCCGTGACCAGCATGGACATGATCCGCGTCCGCGACGGCCGGGTCGTGGAGCACTGGGCCCTGATGGACGTGACGGACCGCGCGGCCCAGCTCAGCCCAGGGGGAGCGGAACCGTGTGGTCCGACGCCGCCAGTGGGAACGTGATCGTGAACGCCGCGCCACCTTCCGGGGCCGGGCCCGCCGTCAAAGTTCCACCCATTCGAGTGACCAACCCGTGGACCAGGGCCAGCCCGATGCCCGACCCGACCGGACGGCGGTCGCGGTAACGCGCGTTCAGCACCCCGCGCTCGAACGCCACCGCGTAGTCCTCCGGCGCCAGGCCCGGACCGCCGTCGCGCACCGACAGCGAAACACCCGAACCGGACACCGACAGCGCGAACACCATCGGCGCGCCACCCGGCGTCACCCGCAGCGCGTTCTCCGCCAGCCCGTCCACCACCTGACGCAGCCGCCGCGCGTCCGCCACGACCGGGACCGGGGAAGCGGGCGCCGAAACGGACAGCCGCACGTCCTCCCGCGCGCACCGCAGCTGCCAGACCTCGGCGCAGTCGCGGACCAAAGCGGCCAGATCCACCGAGGCCAGGTCCAGCCGGAACTCGTCCGCGCCCAGCCGGGCCAGTTCCAGGAGGTCCGTCACCAGCCGCTCCAGCCGCACCGCCTCCCGCTGGATCGTCTGGCCCGCGCGCACAGCGTCGTCACCGGATGCGACGCCGTCCGCGATCGCCTCGGCGAACCCGGTCACGGCGGTCAGGGGCGTCCGCAGCTCGTGCGACACCGACAGCAGGAAGTCCCGTTGCCGCGCTTCGCTCACCGCCAGCGCGTCGGCCAGCGAGTTCAGCGACCCGGCCACCTCCGCCACCTCGCGCGGCCCCTGCACCGGCACCCGGACGTCCCGTCGTCCGGCCCGCAGCGATCCCGCGGCAAGAGCGGCCCGTCGCAGGGGACGGCCCAGCAGCCGGCCCGAAATCCAACCCGCGAGCGCCGCGACCAGCAGTCCGATGCCCAGCGCCAGCGCGATGTTGCGCACCAGCGCGCGTTGCGTCGCTTCGGCGCTGCGCGCGGGCAGGACGAGCGCGAACGCCGCCCCGCGCGTGCCGATCACCCGCGTCTCGACCAGGTACTGCGCGCCCGCGACCGTCACCCGCGTCGAATGCCGGGCGGCGAGCCCCGCCTTGTTCGCCGCCTGCACGGCGACCGCGTCCCCGGCCGCCTGGCCGCCCGCGCGCCGGACCACCACGGAGATGCCCTGCCCGCGCACGACGTCGGCCGCCTTGCCCACGCCGAGCCGGTTCCCGATGCCGGTCTCGTCGAGCTGCGACGCGACGACGTCGGCCTGCGCGGCCAGCGACGACTGCAGCACGTTGTCCGCCGTGGTCCGGATCAGCCGGGCCGCGACGAGCCCGGCCACGATCACCGCCACGCCCGCGACCGCGAGGCACACCAGCGTGATCCGCCCGGCGAGGGTGCCGCGGTACCTCATGCCGGGTCCGCCGCGTAGCCGATGCCGCGCACCGTCCTGATCGGACTCGACGCGCCCAGTTTCGCCCGCAGCTGCGCCACGTGGACGTCCACCGTGCGCGTGCCCGCCGCGGCGGCGTACCCCCAGACGGCGCTCAGCAGCTGGTCGCGCGAAAGCACCTGCCCCGGGTGCCGGAGCAGGTGCGTGAGGAGGTCGAACTCGGTGGACGTCAGGGAAACCTCGACGTCTCCCGCCCAGGCACGGCGGCTCGTGAGGTCGACGCGCGCGCCACCGACGGTCAACGCCGATGCGGCCGGCGTCGCCCCCGACGCGCGCCGCAGCACGGTCCGGACCCGGGCGGCCAGCTCGCGCGGGCTGAACGGCTTGGTCAGGTAGTCGTCGGCGCCGATTTCCAGGCCCAGCAAGCGGTCCAGCTCGTCGTCGCGGGCGGTGACGAACAGCACCGGCGTCCAGTCGCCGGCCGCGCGCAGCGCCTTGCAGATCTCGATACCGTCAATTCCGGACAGTCCGATGTCGAGCACGATCGCCACCGGCTTGAGCCGCCGGACGGCGTCCAGCGCCCGGCCGCCGTCGGCCTCGACGTGCACGCCGAAGCCGTCGCGCTTGAGGTAGAGCGCCGCCAGTTCGGCGATCGCGGCCTCGTCCTCGACCACGAGGACGAGGCCGCGCCCCGGTGACCCCATGCCTGCTCCCGTCTCCGCCGTCACTGACGGGAAGACGCTAGCCGGTCAGGGTGAGCCATCGCTGTTCATGTCGGACTCCACGCCGTTGAGTGTCGACTCGATCCCGCTCAGCTCGGACGACGCCGGGGATGAGCCGGAGTCCGGTGATCCCATCAGGTTGTCGCGGCAGGCCGAGCAGCCGAGCGCGATGAGCGCGGCGGCCCCGACCGCCGCCGCGATCCTCGCCGCCCTCACTTGGTCGGCGCCGGGGCCGCGGGCTTGCAGTGCGCCGACGCGAAGGCGTCCAGCTTCTGCTTCGCCGTGGTCAGCTCGCCGACCTTGCCTTGGCGCTTGGTGGCGCGGTCGTCGAGCTTCTTGGCGCGGTCCTCGTGCCCGGCCGTGCGCTGGTCCTGGGCGCGGGCCTTCAGGTTGGCGACCGAACCGGCGACCTCGGGACCGCCGTTGATCCGCTTCTCCAGGTTGTCGGCGCGCTTCTGCAGCTTCGGCACCCAGTCGCCGCAGACCTGCTGCGACTCCTCGGGGCTGAGCGTGATCGGCGCGACCGGCGCCGGCGACGTCGTCTGCGCCGAGGCCAGCGGCGCCGCCACCAGCAGGCAGGCCGCGCTCCCGCAGCCCGCCAGCGCCAGCCGCGTCCAGGTGGTTCCTCGCATCGTGTCTCCTCGTATCCGTTCGGGGGTACGAGGAGAACCTTCTCGGGCGGGTGTTCGGAGGGCGTCCGCCTAGCGTTCGGGCTTTGTAAGGCCGACGGTGACCGACGTCCGCGCGAGGTCGAACGTCAGCGTGTCGCCCAGCCGCGGCAGCGCGGGGTCGAACAGCTGCCCGTCCGTGCCGCCGAGCAGCAGGCCGAGCCGGTGCCCAGCGATCCGGCCGTCGCGGTCGTGGTGATCAGTGCGGCCAGAAACCCCTGTAGCAGACGCATTTCGCCAGTATCACGTGGTCCGTTCGGACATCGCCAGGAACTGCGCCATCGCGGCGTGCACGGCGTCGCGGTCGCCGGTCGTGACGAGGTCGAGCAGCAGGCCGCGCGTGACGGCGAGGCCGAGCCGGGCGTGGGCGGGCCGGTCGGCTTCGGGGACGCCGCGTTCCGCCAGCAATGCCTCGATCGGGCCGAGCCAGTCCTGGATGACGCCGTCGAGGAACTCGGTGGTCCCCGGGGTGCCGCCGAGGGCCTGGCCGTAGAGCTGGAAGAAGAGCTTTTCGTTGGCCCGCAGGTCGTCCGCGGTCAGCCGGCGCCAGAACTCCGCCGGGTCGAGGTCGGCCAGCGCCGCCCGCTGCCGGGCCTCGACCTCCCGCGCCACCGCCGTGAGCAGGCCTTCCTTGGAGCCGAAGTGGTAGATCAGCATGCGGTGGCTGGTGCCGAGCCCGGTGGCCAGCGCCCGCAGGCTCCGGTCCGCGCCGCCGTGGTGGGCGATGTGGTCGATCGCCGCGTCGAGGAGCTTCGCGCGCGGGCTTGCGTCGATCATGTACCAAATGGTACACGTACCAAATGGTACAGAGAATTTCGGTCCGCGGGGTGACGGCCGCGGACGCCGACACGGTGTACGCGTTGCTGCGGGACGGCGCGAGCTGGCCCCGCTGGTCGCCCCTGGGGTCGTTCGAGCTGGTCCGCGAGGGCGAGGGTGAACCCGAAGGCCTCGGCGCCATCCGCCTGTTCCGCACCGGCGGCATCCGCTCGTACGAGAAGATCGTCGCGCTCGAGCCCGGCCGCCGGTTCGGCTACGCGCTGGACCACGGCCTGCCGCTGCGGGACTACGTCGCCTACGTCGACCTGTCCCCGGTGGACGGCGGCACGGAGATCCACTGGCACTCGACGTTCACCGCGAAGATCCCCGGCACCGGCTGGTTCTACCGCCGGTTCCTCGGCCGCTTCATCGGGCAGGTGGTCGCCGGGCTGGTCGACGCGGCCGGGGTGCCCGCGGCCCCATAAAGTGGGCGCATGTCAGCGCCACGACGGGGACCGACCGGCCGCACCCAGGAGGAACGCAGCGCGGCGATGCGCGTCCGGCTGCTCGACGCGACGATCGACTGCCTCGTCGAATACGGCTACGCGGGCACGACGACCACGCGGGTGGCCGACCGCGCCGGCGTCACGCGCGGCGCGCAGGTGCACCACTTCCCGACGAAGGCCGACCTGGTGACCTCGGCGATCCGGCACCTGGCGGAGAAGCGCACCGAAGTCGCGATGGCCGAGCTCGATCGCCTCCGCGCGTCCAGCGACCCGGTCGGCGACGCGCTGCAGCTGATGTGGGAGATGCACCAGGGGCCGGTGTTCTCGGCGACGGTCGAGCTGTGGGTCGCCTCCCGCACGGACCCGGAGCTGCGCGGGCAGATGGCGGTGGTCGAGCCGATCGCGACGTCCAGCCTGGTCGAGTTCGGCAAGGCGCTGCTGCCGGAGCACGCGGCGCACCACGAGTTCCTGCACGCGGTGTACACGGCGATGGACGTGGTGCGCGGCATCCTCATCGCGAGCTGGGCGACGCGGGACCAGGAGGAGCTGGAGGCCCGCTGGGAGCGCGGCCGCCGGCACCTGCGCATCCTGTTCACGACGTTGATGGCCGCCACTGCCTGAACGGCGTGTTACTCTCCCGGGGAAAGTAAGGAGACGCGCCGTGCTGTCGAACCCGTACGACCGCAACTGCCCGACCCGCCAGCTGCTCGACCGCATCGGCGACCAGTGGACGGTGCTGATCGTCGGCGCCCTGCGGGACGGCCCGCTGCGGTTCACCGAGATCGGGCACCGGGTGGACGGGATTTCGCAGAAGGTCCTGACCCAGACGCTGCGCAGCCTGGTCCGCGACGGGATCCTGACCCGCACGGCGTACGCGGTGATCCCGCCGAAGGTCGAGTACGAGCTGACGACGCTGGGCCGCAACCTGTCCGAGCCGCTGGAGGTGCTGGACCAGTGGGCGAGGCAGCACATGACGGCGGTCCAGGAGGCCCGGGACGCCTACGACGCGGAGCACACCCCCGCCTCGGCGTAGTTCCGCGGGGCGCGTCTGTGGACAGCTCCTGGACAACTGGCTCTCGCGTGGTGTCCGGACGCCTCCCCGGACGGGACACTCATCGGCGTGTTCGCCGTGCTCAACGAGACTGTCCCCGCGCCGGGGTGGGAGCTGGTCGGGATCACCGCGCTGGTGGCCGCCGCCGTGGCGACGCCCTCGTTCGCCGTGCCGGCCACCGGCACCCGGAGCCTCCTGACCGGGGCCAACGTCCTGGGCACCCTGGTCCACGAAGGCGGCCACGCGCTGATGAGCCTGCTGACCGGAGGCGGCGTCGTCCGCATCGGGATCACCGGCTCGGAGTCCGGCTTCACCGAGCAGTGGAACCCGTCGCCCTTCGCCGGGGTCCTGACCGCCGCCGCCGGTTACGCGATGCCGCCGCTGGCCGGGCTGGGGGCCGCGGCGCTGCTGCACCGCGGGCTCGTCCCCGCCGTGCTCGGCCTGACCACCGCGGCGATGGTGTTCATCGCGCTGTTCGCCCGGGACCTGCTCACCTTGGCCTCGGTCGTCGTCATCGGGGGGATCGCGTACTCGGCCGTGCGCTGGGCGCCGGACTGGCTGCGGAACGGCGTCGCGTACGCCGAGGCTTGGCTGCTGCTGACCAGTGAGATCGGCGGACTCCGCGTGCTCGTCCTCAACCGGTTCCGCGCCGGCTTCCGCGGCCGGCAGGACGACGCCGCCCTGCTCGCCCGGTTCACCGGAGTCCCCGCGTTCGTGTGGATCGCCGCGTGGTTCGCCCTCGTCGGCTGGGCGGTGTGGCACGCCGCGCCGTTGCTGTGGCCGTGACGGCGTCCGTTCGGCGCCCGCCGAAGCGTCCCGCTTCTAGGTTCGGGTCATGGACGAATTCCGTGCCCTCCACCTCCCCGGCACCCCGCTGCTGCTGCCGAACGCGTGGGAGTTCGGCGTCGGCGCCTTCCTCGCCGCGCAGGGGTTCCGCGCCCTCGGCACCACCAGCCTCGGCGTGTCCGCGGCGACCGGTGAGCCCGACGGTGCCCCCTCGACACGGGACGCCACCGTCGCCCTGACCCGCCGCCTGGCCCGGCTCGACGTCCTGGTCAGCGTCGACATCGCCGACGGCTTCAGCGCCGATCCCGCCGCCGTCGCCGACCTCGCCGCGGAACTCGCCGACGCCGGTGCCGTCGGTGTCAACCTCGAAGACGGCCGGGCCGGCGGCGAACTCGCCCCGGTCGAGGTCCAGTCCGCCCTGGTCGCCGCGGTGAAGGACCGCGTCCCGGGCCTGTTCCTCAACGCCCGCACCGACACCCACTGGTCCGGCGACCACGCGATCGAAAGCGCCGAAAATCGCGCGAAGGCCTATGCGGCGGCCGGCGCCGACGGCGTCTTCGTGCCCGGTCTGGCCGACCCGGCGGACGTCGAGCGGATCGTCGGCCTCGGGCTCCCGGTCAACCTGCTGTTCCTGCCCGGCAAGGTCACCTTCGCCGGGCTGGCGGAGCTGGGTGTCGCGCGGGTCAGCCTCGGCTCGCTCCCGTACCGCATGGCCCTGCAGGCGGCGGCCGAGACGGCGCTGGCCGTCCGCGACGGCGGTGACCTGCCGCTGAGCCCGCCGGGCTACGCCGACGTCACCGCGCTGCTGTAAGGGGTGAACTGTCTCGCGCCGGTCTGCTTGGCTCGGAGGCATGCGTGCCTTCGGAACCGACTTCGCCGTCCCGCCCGGATACCTGAACACGCCCAGCATCGGCATCCCGCCGGCCCCGGTGGCCGCCGCGGTGGCCGAGTCGGTCGAACGGTGGCGCACCGGCGCGGCCCGGCCGGGGGAGTTCGACCAGTACGTCGACCGGTCCCGGGCCGGGTTCGCGCGCCTGCTCGGCGTCGAACCCGGGCGCGTCGCGATCGGCGCGTCGGCCTCGCAGCTGGTCGCGAACGTCGCCGCCGCGCTGCCCGCCGGCACCCGCGTGCTCGCCGCCGAGGGTGACTTCACCAGCGTGACCTTCCCGTTCGCGGCCAACCCCGGCGTCACGGTGACCGAGGTCCCGCTGGCGCTGCTGCCCGAGCGGGTCGAGGGCCACGACGTCGTCGCGGTGAGCGTCGTCCAGTCCGCCGACGGCCGGATCGCGGACCTCCCCGCGCTGCGGGCGGCCGCCGGAGCCGCCGGGGCCGCGGTGCTGCTCGACGCCACCCAGGCCGTGGGCTGGCTGCCCCTGGACGTCGCGTGGGCGGACTGGGTGGTCGCGGCGGGCTACAAGTGGCTGCTGTCCCCGCGCGGCTGCGCGTGGCTCGCCGTGCGCCCGGACGCGCACGAGCGCACCCGGCCGGTCGCGGCGAACTGGTACGCGGGGGAGGACCCGTGGGCCACGGTCTACGGCCTCCCGCTGCGCCTGGCCGGCGACGCCCGCGCGTTCGACCTCTCGCCGGTCTGGCTCGCCCAGGTCGGCGCGGCGGCCGCGCTGGAGTACCTCGGCGGCCTCGACCTCGCGCAGGTCGAGGCGCACAACGCCGGCCTGGCCGACCAGCTGCTCGAGAAGCTCGGACTGCCCCCGCGCGGCACCGCGATCGTCGCGCTCGACGCCGATCCGGAGCGGGTCGCGGCGGCCGGGATCGTCTCGAGCGTCCGCGGCGGCCGGGTGCGGGTCGGATTCCACCTCTACAACACCGCTGACGACGTCGAACGCGTCTTACCCGCATTCGAGTGAACGCGCCGGAGACGGTGAACTACCGTATGGCCTCGTGGTTGGTGCGCATTTCACCCCAGGCCCGTCCGACACGGCCCCGCTGGGCGCGGTGCCCCCGCAGCCCCGCCCGCCCGCGCCGGGACCGCCGGCGCGTGACACCCGGTCCCTGTTGCTCAGGGGCGCCGGGCTGGTCGCGATCGCCGTCGTCTCCGGGCTGCTCTGGTTCTTGATCCGGCACGACTCGGGGCCGGACGAGCCGGTCGCGCAGCCACCGGCCCAGAACACCGGGCAGTACCAGTTCACGCTGGTCGCCGGGCCGTCGAAGTCCAACGAGTGCGCCTCGAAGTCGTACGGCAAGACGCACGACTTCTTCCAGGACAACGAGTGCCAGTCGCTGGTCCGCGCGCTCTACACGACGGAGTCGGGCGGCGCGAAGGCGCTGGTGTCGGTGGTGCTGGTCGGGATGCCGGACTCGACGCAGGCGAAGGCGCTCAAGACGCTGACCGAGCAGGACAACACCGGCAACGTCACGGACCTGGTGAGGGACAAGACGTTCGCCGGCTCCGGCGTCCCGAGCGTGAGCGGCTCCGACGCGGCGTTCTCGTCGAAGGTGGACGGCACGAACACGACGATCGTGCTGGCCGACTTCTACGCCAAGCACAAGGACAAGGCGCTGATCAAGAAGATCGCGGACGACGCCCTGCGCCTCTCGGCCGACCTGAAGGGCTGACCCCGGCACCCTGGACTGCCATGAAGAGCACCCTCATGGGCGTTAAGACCATCAGGGTGCCCTTCATGGCAGTCGGGAGGCTTAGCTCGCCTGGCCGGGCATCGCGATCGCGACCGGCTTCTCGCCCGCCTCCGACCGCCACGGCGTCCCGCGCCGCGAAGCCGCCACCAAGGCGTGCAGCGCCGTCGTGCGCAGGGCCCCGTCGTCGGTGTGGTTCACCACCGCCAGCCACGCCGACGCGCAGTCGGCCTCGGCCGTCGCGACCACCAGCGACGCCGACTTCGCGTCCGTCACCGGCTTCTTCGGCACGTACGCCGCTTCGGGCGCGACAGGCGTCGCCCCGGACGCGGACAGCATCGTCTGCAGCAGGTCGCGGCGCACCGCGTGCTCCGCGGCTCCGGCCTTCTCGGCGTCGCCGAAGTCGCCCGGCAGGAACGCGCTGACCAGCCCGTACACCCAGACGGCGGCGTGCTCGGCGGCGAGCGCGGTCTGCAGCGGGTCCACCGCCTCCGCGGGTACGGCCGCGGTGGTCCCGGCGGGCGCCGGGGCGTCCTCGCCGGGGCCCAGCGCCGGGGCGGTGCGCTGGAGCGCACCGCAGCCCGCCGCCACCGCCGCGACGAGCCCGGCGCGGTAGCGCGGCAGCCCGCCGACGAGGTCTTCGGCCTGCTTGCGGGCGGTCGCCAGCCGCTCCTTCAGGTCGCCCAGGCCGGCCGGCGCCGGGGGCGTCGGGGACGCCGGCGGTTTCGGCCGGTTCAGCCGGTCCACTTCGGACTTCAGTGCGGCCGCGTGGGCCGCGCGCGCGTCGGCGAGCTGGCCGGCGGCGTCGGCGTCGTCGCCCTTGGCCAGTGCCCGCGCGGCGGCGGCGTCCGCCTCGGCGGCGGCCAGCAGGGGCTGCAGCGGGTCGGGGCTCTCGTCGTAGCCGGGCCCGCACGCGGCCAGGGGGACGGCCAGCACGGCCAGCGCCCCCGCGCGGAGGGCGGCACGACGGGTCAGGTCGGTCGGTCTTCCGGTCACGTCGGCCCATCCTGCCAGGCCCCCGGGCACGCCCGCCGCTCGCGCGGGGTCACCGGGCGACCGGATAAGCTGGTCCACCACCGACCCGAACCTCGACCGAGGAGAGCCCCACGTGCCAGGAGAACTCGCCAGCCGGCTTCAGCCGATAGTGGCCGAAGCCGTCACCGCCGCGGGTTTCGACCTCGACTCGTTCGAGGTACAGCAGGCCGGCCGGCGGCAGCTGGTCAAGGTCGTCGTCGACTCCGACGACGGTGTCGGGCTGGACGAGGTCGCCGCCGTCAGCCGCAAGGTCGCGGCGGTGCTCGACGAGAACGAGCACGTGCTCGCGAGCGCCTACACGCTCGAGGTCACCTCGCCGGGCCTCGACCGCCCGCTCACCGAGCGGCGGCACTGGCGTCGCGCGCGCTTCCGCCTGGTGAAGGTCACGCCGGCCGAAGGCGCGGCCTTCATCGGCCGGGTCGGTCACGCGGGCGCGGACGCCGCCCGCGTCCTCGAAGGCGGCAAGATCCGCGACGTCCGCTACGCCGGCGTGGCGAAGGCGGTCGTGGAGATCGAGTTCAAGCAGCCGCCCGCCGAGGACCTGAAACTGCTCGAAGACGACGCGTCCGGCATGATCGCCGCCGAGACGGAGAAGGGGTCGAAGTGAACGTCGACATCGACGCGCTACGGGCGATCGAACGGGACAAGGACATCCCCTTCGAAACGGTGATAGAGGCCATCGAGACGGCCTTGCTCACCGCGTACAAGCACACCGAGGGGCACCAGCCGCACGCCCGCATCGACATCGACCGCAAGACCGGCCTGGTGCGCGTGCTCGCGCGCACGCTGACCCACGACGGCGAGACCGACGAGGAGTGGGACGACACCCCCGAGGGCTTCGGCCGGATCGCCGCCACCACCGCGCGCCAGGTCATCCTGCAGCGGCTGCGCGACGCCGAGCACGAGAAGACCTTCGGCGAGTTCTCCACCAAGGAGGGCGAGATCGTCGCCGGCGTGATCCAGCGCGACGCCCGCGCCAACGCCCGCGGCATGGTCGTGGTCCAGGTGGGTGACACCGAGGGCGTGCTGCCGTCGGCGGAGCAGGTGGCCGGCGAGTCGTACGAGCACGGCAGCCGGATCAAGGCCTACGTGGTCACCGTGTCGCGCGGCAACCGCGGCCCGCAGATCACGCTCTCGCGCTCGCACCCCAACCTGGTGCGCAAGCTGTTCGCGCTGGAGGTCCCGGAGATCGCCGACGGGACGGTCGAAATCGCCGCCATCGCGCGCGAGCCGGGGCACCGCACGAAGATCGCCGTGAAGTCCACCGTGGCGGGCGTGAACGCCAAGGGCGCCTGCATCGGCCCGGTCGGCGCGCGCGTGCGCAACGTGATGAGCGAGCTGGCCGGCGAGAAGATCGACATCATCGACTACTCCGAGGACCCGGCCCGGTTCGTGGGGAATGCCCTGTCGCCGGCGAAGGTTGTTTCGGTACGAGTCGTGGACGAGCGGGCGAAGACCGCCCGCGTCGTGGTGCCGGACTTCCAGCTGTCGCTGGCGATCGGCAAGGAGGGCCAGAACGCCCGTCTCGCCGCCCGCCTGACCGGCTGGCGGATCGACATCCGCAGCGACGCCGCACCGGCGGACGACGAGGGTGATCAAGACCACGCACGTCCATCGCGGCCCGCCGCGACAACCGGTTCGGCTGAGTGAAGGTCGAAGCGCTAGACTCAGGAGTGGTTCAACGCCCGCGGCGGGTAGCCGAGCACCAGCCCCACCGGAATCCTCCGGTGCGGACTTGTGTCGGCTGCAAGCGGCGGGCATTGATCGGTGAGCTGCTGCGCGTGGTCGCGGTGGCCGGGCGGGTGGTCGTCGACGAGCGTCGGAGGCTGCCGGGCCGGGGAGCATGGCTGCACCCCGATCCGGACTGCCTGGCCAAGGCCGAACGGCGGCGAGCCTTCCCGAGAGCCTTGCGGGCTCCCGGGGCGCTCGACGTCCGTGAGGTTCACGACCACGTCGGGCGCACCACTTCGCACCACGAAGCCGGGACGTACCCGGCTTCGCGAGGAACCAAGGAAGCAGGTCGACCCGTCATGAGTCAGCCGTGAAGCTGAAGCCATGAACGCGAGACAATAAGGACGAGGTCAGCGGGTTCCCGCCTGGCCTCCCCTAGATGAGGAGAGCTGTGCCAGGCAAGGCCCGCGTACACGAGCTCGCTAAGGAGCTCGGCATCACCAGCAAGGACGTTCTCGCCAAGTTGAAGGAACAGGGCGAGTTCGTGAAGTCCGCGTCGTCCACGGTCGAGGCGCCCGTCGCCCGCCGTCTCCGCGACGCGTACGCCCCCAAGGGCGCCAAGAAGCCCACTCCGACCCCCGGCCCGGCGGCGCGCCCCGGGCCCCCGGCCGCCAAGCCGGGCGCTCCCGCGCCCAAGCCCGCGTCGTCCGCGCCGCAGCAGCAGGCGCCCGCCGCGAAGGCCGCCCCCGCGGCGGCCCCGCAGCAGCAGGCACCGGCTTCGAAGCCGGCCGCCGCACAGGGCGGCCGTCCCACGGGTCCCGGCCCGCGGCCCGGCCCGCGTCAGCAGCCGGCCGCGCCCGCTCCCCAGGAGCAGGTCCCGGCCGCTGCCGGTGGGCAGACCCCAGCGGCGCCCGCCGCACCCAAGCAGGAGACCCCGGCCGCGCCTTCGGGCAACACCGGTTCGGTCGTCCCGCCGAAGCCGCAGGGCCCCAAGCCCGGCGGTCCGAAGCCCGGTCCGCGCACCCCGCGGGTCGGCAACAACCCGTTCGGCGTCGGTTCCGGCGCCCCGCCGCGTCCGCAGGGCCCGCGCCCGGGTGGCGGCCAGGGCGGCGACAACCGCCCGCCGCGTCCCGGTGGGACCGGTGGCGGCGGTGACCGTCCGGCCCCGCGGCCCGGCGGTGGCGCCGGTGGCAACCGGCCGAGCCCGGGCAACATGCCCCCGCGGCCGAACCCCGGCATGATGCCGGGCCGCACGCAGCGTCCCGCCGGTCCCGGTGGCGGCGCCCGCGGTGGTCCCGGTGGCGGCGCCCGTGGCGGCCCTGGTGGCGGCGCCCGTGGCGGTCCCGGTGGCGGTGGCGGCGGTTTCCGCGGCGGTCCCGGTGGCGGTGGCGGCGGCGGTGGCTTCCGCGGCGGTCCCGGTGGCGGCGGCGGTGGCGGTGGCGGCGGTTTCCGCCCGGGTGGCGGCACCGGTGCCCCGGCCGGCGGTGGCGGCGGTTTCCGTGGCGGCGGCGGTGGCCGTGGTGGCCCCGGTGGCCGTGGCGGCACCGCGGGTGCCTTCGGGCGCCCGGGTGGTCCCTCGCGCAAGGGCCGCAAGTCGAAGCGGCAGAAGCGCCAGGAGTACATGGACAACATGCAGGCGCCCAGCGTCGGCGGCGTCCGCTTGCCCAAGGGGCAGGGCGAGACGATCCGGCTGCCGCGGGGTGCTTCGCTGACCGACTTCGCCGAGAAGATCGACGCCAACCCGGCTTCGCTGGTGCAGGTGCTCTTCCACCTCGGCGAGATGGTCACCGCGACGCAGTCCGTGTCGGACGACATCCTCGAGCTGCTCGGCGGCGAAATGAACTACACGGTTCAGGTCGTCTCGCCGGAGGAAGAGGACCGCGAGCTGCTGGAGACCTTCGACATCACCTACGGCGACGACGCCGGTGGCGAAGAGGATCTGCAGGTCAGGCCGCCGGTCGTGACCATCATGGGTCACGTCGACCACGGTAAGACCCGCCTGCTCGACACGATCCGGAAGACGAAGGTCCGCGAGAGCGAGGCCGGCGGCATCACGCAGCACATCGGTGCGTACCAGATCGAGACCGAGCTCGAAGGCAACCCGCGCCTGATCACCTTCATCGACACCCCGGGCCACGAGGCGTTCACCGCCATGCGTGCCCGTGGTGCGAACTCGACCGACATCGCGGTGATCGTGGTGGCGGCCGACGACGGTGTGATGCCGCAGACGGTCGAGGCGATCAACCACGCGCAGGCCGCCAAGGCCCCGATCGTGGTCGCGATCAACAAGATCGACAAGGAAGGCGCGAACCCGGACAAGATCCGGCAGCAGCTGACCGAGTACGGCCTGGTCGCCGAGGAGTACGGCGGCGACACGATGTTCGTCGAGATCTCCGCGCGGCAGAACATCAACATCGACGGCCTGCTCGAGGCGATCCTGCTGACCGCCGACGCCGCTCTGGACCTCCGGGCCAACCCGGACATGGAGGCCCAGGGTGTCGCGATCGAGGCACACCTCGACCGCGGCCGCGGCCCGGTGGCCACCGTCCTGGTCCAGCGCGGCACGCTGCGCGTCGGCGACTCGGTCGTGGCGGGTGACGCCTACGGCCGCGTCCGCCGGATGGTCGACGAGCACAACGTCGACGTCACCGAGGCGCTGCCGTCGCGTCCCGTCCAGGTCATCGGGTTCACCTCGGTGCCGGGTGCGGGCGACACCTTCCTGGTGGTCGACGAGGACCGCGTCGCCCGGCAGATCGCCGAGCGCCGTGCCGCTCGTACGCGCAACGCGCTCAACGCGTCGCGCCGCAAGCGGGTCAGCCTCGAGGACCTCGACTCCGCCTTGAAGGAGACGAACAGCCTCAACCTGATCATCAAGGGTGACAACTCGGGTACCGTCGAGGCCCTCGAAGCCTCGCTGCTCCAGCTGGACGTCGGCGACGAGGTCGAGCTGAACGTGGTCCACCGCGGTGTCGGTGGCGTGACCGAGTCGGACATCGACCTGGCGACCGCGTCCGACGCGATCGTCCTCGGGTTCAACGTCCGCGCCCAGGGCAAGGCGACCGAGCGGGCCACCCGCGAGGGCGTCGATGTCCGGTACTACACGGTCATCTACCAGGCGATCGACGAGATCGAGCAGGCCCTCAAGGGCATGCTCAAGCCGGAGTACGAAGAGGTCGAGCTGGGCCGCGCGGAGGTTCGCGAGGTCTTCAAGTCCTCCAAGATCGGCACGATCGCGGGTTGCCTGGTCATGTCCGGCGAGATCCGGCGCAACGCGCGCGCCCGGCTGCTGCGCGACGGCACTGTCGTCGCGGAGAACCTGCCGGTCAGCTCGCTGCGGCGGTTCAAGGACGACGTGGTCGAGGTCCGCGAGGGCTACGAGTGCGGTCTGACGCTCGGTTCGTACGGCGACCTGAAGGTCGGCGACCTGATCGAGACGTACGAGCAGCGCGAGAAGCCGCGCGCGTAAGGCGTGTGTTCCCCGGGTGTGCGGTTTCGGCCGCACACCCGGGGTCTGCGCTTCCCCATTCCCTACGACACCACCTCAACTGCCTATGTTCGTCGGAGCTCTTGAGCTCGACATCCTGCTCGGCGATGTCCATTCGCTGAAGCAGAAGCGATCCGTGGTCCGTCCGGTGCTGGCGGAGGTGCGCAAGCGCTTCGCCGTCTCGGTGGCCGAAGCCGGGCACACCGACCTGCACCGCCGGACCCTCATCGGGGTGGCCGTGGTCGCCGAAGGTGGCGAGCACGTCCGTGACGTGCTCGACTCGTGTGAGCGGTACGTGGCCAGCCGGCCGGAGTTCGAGCTGCTCACCGCACGCCGCCGGCTGCTCGGTCCAGAAGACTAGGAGAAAGACATGGCTGATCCTGCTCGGGCTCGCAAGCTCGCCAAGCGGATCTCGCAGATCGTGGCGTCCGCGATCGAGCACGAGGTCAAGGACACCCGGCTGGACTACGTGACCATCACGGACACGAAGGTCACCGGCGACCTGCACGACGCCACGGTGTACTACACGGTGCTCGGCGAGAAGCTGGACGTCCCCCCGGACTTCGCCGGCGCCGCCGCCGCACTCGAATCGGCGCGCGGGATGCTCCGCACGAAGGTCGGGCAGGGCACCGGGGTCCGCTACACGCCGACGCTGACGTTCGTCGCGGACACCATCCCCGAGGAGTCGAAGCGGATCGAGGACCTCCTCGCGAAGGCCCGCGAGGCCGACGCGGAGGTCGCGCGCCGCTCGGCGGGAGCCCAGCACGCGGGCGAGCCCGACCCGTACAAGGCGCCTCGCGAAACCGAGGACGACGACGAATTGGCGGAGGAGGAGAGCCGGGGCTGACCCGTGCTCTCCCGCCGCGGCCTGCTCGCCGGCAGCGCACTCGCGCTGCTGGCGGGCTGCTCGACGGCACCGTCCGGGCCACCACCCGGCCCGCCCGCGGTCCCGGCGCCATCCCACCCGACGGCACCGCTCGACCCGGTGACGGTCCAGCGCATGCACTCGGTGGCCCGCGGCACCGACGTCGACCTGGTCCTGATCACCCCCGAAGGCGTCCCGTCGTCGGGGCTGCCGGTGTGCCTGGCCCTGCACGGCCGCGGCGCCCGCGCGCGGACCTTCCTCGACCTGGGCGTCCCCTCGGCGTTGACGGCGGCGGTGCGCGCGGGCGTTCCGCCGTTCGCGATCGCCGCCCTCGACGGCGACCACTACTGGGTCGACGTCGGTTCCGGCGACAACCCGCAGCGCATGCTCACCGAAGAAGTCCCCGGCTGGCTGATGGGCCGCGACCTGAGCCCGGCTTCGGCGGTGTTCGGCATTTCCATGGGCGGCTTCGGCGCGTTGCGCTTCGCCCGCGCCCACTCGGACCTGAAGGCGGTCGCCACGGCGAGCGCGGCCCTGTTCGTCAGCTGGCCGGATGCCCGCAGCCGCAAGGTGTTCTCCGGCGAGGACAACTGGCGCGCGGAGGAACCGTTGCTGCACACGGGAGAGCTGCCCGCGAACCGCCTCGGCGTCTGGTGCGGCGAGTCGGATCCGTTCCTGGGCGCGGATCGCAAGCTGGTCAAGGCGGTGAACCCGGCGGTGTCGAGCTTCTCCCCGGGCAAGCACGAAGACGAGTACTGGCGCGGGATCCTGCCGGACGTCCTGAAGTTCGTGGGGCAACGCCTGTCCTGACCGGCTAAACCACCGGGTGCCGCCAAGCGTGCAACACCGGAATGTCGGCAACGGAAGGACTCTACCCATGAAGAGAATCCTGCATGTCTGGCTCTGTCTCGCGGTGGCGCTGGGCGGCCTGCTGTTGTCGGGTTCCACCGCGTCCGCGGCTCCGGGCAACTGCGCGACCGCGGCCTGGGTGCTGCGGTCGGCCGACATCGTCAACCACAGCAACGGCGCCGCGATCGGCAAGGTCTACACCTACGTCAACTCGTGCAACCAGTACTGGGCGCAGATCAAGCTCGACAAGGCGCTCGGGGCGGGCCAATGGGCCAACGCCTTCGTCGACCTCTACGTGGACGGCACGATGGACGGCCGGCTGACCTGTGCCGACGTCCACGGCAGCGGCGAAGTCTCCCAGGGGAAGACCAGCTGCTACACCGGGTATTTCGGCTCGACGGACACCGGAATCACCTATCAGTCACATGGTTACGTCTACAACTATCCGTCCAGCATGTTCGCCTCCGGGATCACCCAGAACTGCAGCCGCTGGGAATGCATCTGATCGCCATGCGGTGAACGGATGGGCTGGGGCACCGCGGCGTGCCTCAGCCCTCACCCGCGACGCGCGCGAACAGGATCGCTTGCGACACCTTGTTTTCCGGGTTCAGCGCCCACTCCGCCTCGATCGTGAACCCGGCCGCCCGTACCCGCTTCGCCAGCCACCACGGCTGCCGCAGGTGGATGTGGACCCGCATCGGGTGGCCGCCGTAGCCTTCGGTCTTCAGCCGGGTGCCCGCGCCGACGTGGTAGCCGATCACCAGCAGCCCGCCCGGCCGCAGCACGCGCCGGAAGTGCCCGAGTGCCACCGGGACGTCGTCGTCCGGCACGTGGATCAGCGACCAGGATGCCAGCACGCCCGCCATCGACGCGTCGGGCAGGGGCAGGTCCGTCATCGAGCCCACCTCGAACCGCGGTCCCGGGTGCGTCCGGCGCGCGAGGTCGATCATCGCCGGGGAGAGGTCGATGCCGCACGTGTCGACGCCGAGGGAGTGCAGGTACGCCGTGAAGTACCCCGGGCCGCAGCCGACGTCCGCCGCCGGCCCGTCGACCTCGGACGCGAACAGCGTCAGCGCCGCCCGCAGGTACGGCTGCTTGCCGAGCGCATCCGCCATGAACTCGGCGTAGCTTTCCGCCACCGTGTCGTAGGACGTGCGGGTGTCCGCGAGCCAGGTCACGGCAGCGGGTGCGCGGCGGCCGCGCGCAGGCCGTCGAGGACGAGGGCGAGCCCGCGCCGCCAGTCGGGCGCCGCGGTGGCGGCGGCGAACACGGAAGCCAGGTCGAGGAGCCGGAAGTCCGGCCGCAGCGCTCCGGCCTCCTGGGCGCGCGCGACGATCCGCTGCATCCGGGAAGCGTTGCCGTGCTTGGCCTTCTCCAGTCCCGACGCCGGGTCGAACGCCCGCGAGCACACTTCGGTGAAACCACGGTCGCCGACCTGCATCAGGACCGACCGTTCGAGGAAGAGCACGAAACCGTCCCAAGGGTCGTCGAGGGCGAGGGCTTCTTCGGTGACTGCCTTCGCTTCTTCCAGCGTCGGCAGGAACGCGGCCTCGACGAGGTCGGCCCGCGTCGGGAACCGGTTGTAGAGCGTGCCGATCGCGACCTCGGCGCGGCGCGCGATCTCGTCGAGCGGGGCGTCGACGCCCTTGGCGCCGAACACCTCCCGCGCGGCCACGACCAGCGCCTCCCGGTTGCGCCGGGCGTCCGCGCGCAGGGGGCGTTGCTCGACCGTCACGGCCCGGAGTATAGCCAAGCCGGCGCGCGTCCCGGGTTGTTCACGCCCGGGCGGCCCGTCCGGTTGCCCCCTGATCGGAACCTCACAGTGCCGCACCGCCCCGCCCGCCGGGAGCACAATGGGTGAGCGGGGACACCCCGCGACGAGGCGGACGGGCGAGGGAGGCCGGCACATGCACTCCGACCTGTCGCCGTCGGGCCGCACCGGAGTCCTCCTGGTCGGCACCCGCGGGCAGCGGGGGCCCGGGGAGGTGCTGATCAGGATCAGAGGCGGGCTGGAGACCTTCCTGGCCTGGTCCGACACGGAGCTGCCGAAGGGGACGACCGTGCTGGTCGTCGAAACCCGGGGCCGGCGCACGGTCGACGTCGTGGCGTGGGACGTCTCGGAACCCACTTCCTAGTGCTCGCGGAAGGACAGTCGATGTTCGGTTATCGCGTGCCGGCCCCCAACGAAGCGATGCTGATTTCGGGCGGCAAGAACAGCAACAGCGCGTCGCCGTTCCGGGTCGTCACCGGCCACGGAGCGTTCGTCATGCCGGTCTTCCGGAAAGTCCGGTTCCTCACGCTTTCCATGTGTGAGGCCGAAGTGACCGAAGTGTGCGTGACGAAGCAGGCCATCGCCCTGACCGTGCGGGCGGTGATCGCGTTCAAGGTCGGCAACGACACCGAGAGCATCGTCAACGCCGGCCAGCGGTTCCTCTCCGACCAGGACCAGATGTCGGTGCTGACCGGCCGGATCTTCTCCGGTCACCTGCGCTCGATCATCGGGTCGATGACCGTCGAAGAGATCATCACCGAGCGGCAGAAGCTCGCGACCGAGGTGCTGGACGGCTCGGCGGTGGAGATGGCGAAGATCGGGCTTTCGGTCGACGCGCTGCAGATCCAGTCGATCGACGACATGAAGCTCGGCTACATCGCCGCGATGGCCGCGCCGCACAACGCCGCTATCCAGCGGGACGCCCAGATCGCGCAGGCCGTGGCGAACAAGAAGGCGGCCGAGGCCGAGCAGGAGTCCCAGCGGACGCAGGCGGAGTACGCCCGGCAGACGTCGATCGTGCAGGCGCAGTACCGCGCCGAAGTCGAGGCGGCGCAGGCCGAGGCGGCCCAGGCCGGGCCGCTCGCGCAGGCGAAGGCACAGCAGCAGGTCGTCGACGCGCGGACCGAGCTGGCCCAGCGCGAAGCCGAACTGCGGCAGCAGCAGCTGGTGGCCGAGGTCATCAAGCCGGCCGACGCGGAGGCCGAACGGATCCGCATCCTGGCGCTGGCCGACGCGGAGAAGATGCGCGTGCAGGCGGAGGCGGCCGCGTCGAACAACCGGGTCGCGCTCGACCGGATGCTCATCGACCAGCTGCCGCTGATCGTCAAGGAAGCCGGGCGGGGGCTGGCCGGCGCGAACGTCAACATCCTCAACGGCGCCGACGGCCTCGGCGAGATGGCCGCGGGACTCGTCGGCCAGGGTCTGTCCATCTTGGACTCGGTGAAGCGGGGGCTGACCACGCCGCCGGCGCCCACCGGCGCCCCGGAGGACAACGGGCAGGCACCGGCCAAGGGCGAGCTCACCCAGTCCTGAGTTGCTTTGTCGACTCCGTCAGGAGGCGGGCTTCACGGCGACGACCAGGTCACGCAGGATGGCCTGGTCCACCCGGTGGGTGAACTCCGCCCACGGCCCGTCTTCGCGGACGTCGAGCCCGGCTTTGCGCAGCACCGCGACGAGCTCTTCGCGCGGTAGCACGGTGGTGTTCCACGAGATCCCGAGCGCGCCGCCGGGGCGCAGCACCCGCGTCCACACCGGGACGGCCGCCGCGAGCAGGTCACGCGGGCTGCGCTGCAGGCCGGCTTCGCGGTGGCTGCCGTGCTGCACGCCGTAGGGCGCGTCGGTGACGATCACGTCGCACGAGTTGGCCCGCAGCACCTCGTCGGTGGTCAGCGTGTCGGCGTTGAAGTAGGTGAGCTTGCGGGTGTCGCCCGCTTTGTAGTCGTCCTTGGTCAGCGCGTACTCGATGTCGAGCCGGCGCCCGAGCCGGACCTTGTTGCGCCGCAGCTGTCCCGAGTCGGCGGTGTGCTTGACGCGCTTGTTCCGCAGCCACGTCTTGATGAACGCCTCGTACGCCTCGAAGTCCTTGGCGTCGACGTCCAGGCCGGTGGCGTGCAGGCCGTACATGATCGCCTGGTTGAGCGTGGTGCCACGGCCGCACAGCGGGTCGAGCAGGTACTTCGGCTTGCCCGAAAAGGGATCCGCGGTGGCCAGCAGCGTGACGTTCAGCAGCAGCTTCGTGAACGACTCGTTGGTCTTGCCGGCGTACTTCTGGATGGTCAGCAGGTCCGAGTCGGCCTTCGCCAGCGGCGTCACGGTGACCGGGCGCAGGACGCCGTCACCCAGCTCGAAGAGCGCGTACAGCGACGACAGGTTCGACAGCAGGGCGAGGTCGCTCCCGCCCAGGGGCGCCGAGCTGGTGAAGCGCACGTAGCCGACGCCGCCGAGCTCGACCTCCTCGATCCCGGACAGCTCGGCCGACAGCGCCGCGCCGAAGACCGCCAGCTCGGCGCGCAGCAGCGCGGGGGAGGAGGCGGCGTAGACCCGATTGGCGGACGGGTGGACCAGGATCACGTACTCAGGCATCCCGCAGAGCGTAGCGTGACGCACCGTGACCCCTACTTCGGCGCAGGACATCCGGGACGCGGCCGCGCTGCTCGCGTCGGCCACCGACGTGACCGTGCTCGGCCACGTCCGCCCGGACGCGGACGCCCTCGGCAGCGCGCTCGCCCTCGGCCGGGCACTCCACCAGCGCGGCGCGAAGGTGCGCGTCTCCTTCGGCGAGCCGGACGAGGCGCCGGAGACGCTGCGGTGGCTGGACGAGGACGGCCTGCTCACCCACCCGGATGATCTGCCCGACACCGAGGCGCTGCTCGTGTGCGTCGACACGCCGGTGCCGAAGCGGCTGGGCCGGCTCGCCGGGCGCGTCGAGCTCGCCGGCTCGGTGCTGGTGATCGACCACCACGCGACCAACACGTTCTACGGCTCCTGCAACGTCGTCGACGAGTCCGCCGAGGCCAGCGCGATCCTCGTGTTCCGGATCCTGGACGCGATGGGTGTCGAGCTGGACGAGCCGATCGCCCGCGGGATCTACGCGGGGATCGTCACCGACACGAGCGGGTTCCGGCGGGCCAGTCCCGAGACGCACCGGATGGCGGCGCGGCTGCTCGAAGCGGGTGTCGACGCCGAAGCGGTGGTGCGGCGGATCGTCGACGAGCGGCCGTTCACGTGGCTGCCGATGCTGTCGTCCGTGCTGCGCGAGGCCGAGCTGGAGCCGGATGCCGCGCAGGGACGGGGTTTCGTGCACGCGGTCGTCCGCGTCGACGCGGCGCGGACGGTGCGCGGCGAAGAGGTCGAGTCGGTGATCGACGTCGTCCGCTCGGTGCGCGAGGCGGCCGTCGCGGCGGTGCTCAAACAGGACTTGACCAATCCGGCGCAGTGGCAGATCTCGTTGCGCTCCATCGGGATCGACGTCTCCGCGGTGGCGTCGGAGTTCGGCGGCGGCGGGCACCGGCAGGCCGCGGGCTGCACGATCGCGGGCACCGCCGAGGAGGTCCTGGCGGGGTTGCGGGCGGCGCTGGAACGGGCCCCGCTGCTGTGAGCTTCCCGTCAGCCGGAACTGTCGGTGCCGGCGGTTAGAGTCCGGTTCGTGGTGAACGTGGAGGAAGCGGAGCGGATCCCGGCGAAGCGCGTGCTCGGCCTGGCCGTGCCCGCGCTGGGGGTGCTGGCCGCCGAGCCGTTGTACGTGCTGGTCGACACCGCGGTGGTCGGCCACCTGGGCGCGCTGCCACTGGCCGGGCTCGCGCTCGGCGGCGTCGTGCTGGCCCAAGTGTCGAGCCAGCTGACGTTCCTGTCGTACGGCACGACGTCGCGCACCGCCCGGCTGCACGGCGCCGGCCGCCGGGCCGACGCGGTCCGCGAGGGCGTGCAGGCGACGTGGCTCGCGGTGTTCGTCGGGCTCTTCGTGCTGGTCGCCGGGCAGCTGCTGGCCTGGCCGATCACGCGGGTGCTCTCGGGCAGCGACGACATCGCGGCCGCGGCCGTGTCGTGGGTGCGGATCGCGCTGTTCGGGGCGCCGCTGATCCTGGTCACCATGGCCGGCAACGGCTGGATGCGCGGGGTGCAGGACGCCGCGAAGCCGTTGCGGTACGTCCTGGCGGGCAACGGGATTTCGGCCGTGCTCTGCCCGGTGTTGGTCTACTGGGCCGGGCTGGGGCTGGAGGGCTCGGCGATCGCGAACGTCGTCGCGCAGGTGATCTCGGCGGCGCTGTTCTTCGCCGCGCTGGTACGCGAGAAGGTCGGCCTGCGGCCGGACTTCAAGGTGATGCGCGCGCAGCTCGGCCTCGGCCGCGACCTGGTGCTGCGCAGCCTGGCGTTCCAGGCGTGCTTCATCTCGGCGGCGGCCGTCGCGGCCCGGACGTCGACCGAGGCGGTGGGCGCGCACCAGGTGGTGCTGCAGCTGTGGACGTTCCTGGCGCTGGTGCTGGACTCGGTGGCGATCGCGGCGCAGTCCCTGGTGGGGGCGGCACTGGGGGCGAACGCGGCGCGGCAGGCGCGCGGGGTGGCCAACCAGATCACCGGGTACGGGCTGCTGCTGGGCTGCTTCCTCAGCGTGCTGTTCGCGGCGCTGTCGTGGGTGCTGCCGCACGCGTTCACGTCCGACCCGGGGGTGCTGGCGGAGATCCCGCACGCGTGGTGGTTCTTCGTGGCGCTGCAGCCGATCGCGGGGGTGGTGTTCGCGCTGGACGGCGTCCTGCTGGGAGCGGGCGACGCGGCCTTCCTCCGCAACGCGACCCTCGGCAGCGCGGCGCTGGGTTTCCTGCCGCTGATCTGGGCGTCCCTGGGCTTCGGCTGGGGCCTGACGGGCATCTGGACCGGCCTGTCCCTGTTCATGGTCCTCCGCCTGGCTTTCGTGCTCCTCCGCTGGCGCTCCGGAAACTGGGCGATAACCGGCGCAATCCGCCCCGCGTAACCCGTAACCCGCGTGATCAGGCCCGTAACTCGCGTGATCAGGTCCGGAACTCGCGAGTTCCGGGCTCAATCACGCGAGTCCCGGCTTCAGTCACGCGAGTTCCGGGGTCAGGCTCGGGCTCGGCGGGCGTGGCGGACCCGGCGGTCCACCATGCGGCGCAGGAACGGGGCTGCCAGGGGGCCCAACGCGGCCAGCAGGGCCACCGATCGGTCCGGGTACACCGCGTACCGCTCCCGCTCCACCGCCCGGACGATCGCCGACGCCACGGCCTCGGCCGCCATCGGGCGGATCGTGCCGCTGATCGCCGCCGTCTCGGCCGGCTTCCAGCGGTTCTCCTCCGCCAGCTGCGGCGTGTCGACGTCCGGTGGGTACACGCACGCGACGTGCACCCCGGCCGGGTTCAGCTCGTCGCGCAGGGCCTCCATCAGCCCGCGTACCGCGAACTTCGCCGGCGCGTACGCCGTGTACCCGTAGATCCCCAGCACCGCGGCCGCCGACGAGATCGCGACGATCGAGCCGCTCCGTCGCCGGACCATCGACGGCGCCACCGCCCGGACCGCGTGCAGCGTCCCGAAGTAGTCGACCTCCACCATCCGCCGGAAGACCTCGTCGTCGAGTTCCAGGAACTCGCCCGGACGCGCCTGGCCCGCGCACGTCACCAGCACGTCGCACGGCCCCGCGGACGCCTCCAGCTCCGAGAACGCCTGCTCCACTTCGGCCTGCGACGAGACGTCGGCGACGGCGGTCCGCACCGAGGCCCCGCGTGACTTCAGCGACACCGAAGCCTTCCGCAGCCGCGATTCGTCCCGCGCCACCAGCGAAACCGACGCGCCGCGCGCGGCCAGCGCCGCCGCCGTCGCCAGGCCGATCCCGCTGGACCCGCCCGTGATCACCGCGTGCGCCCCGTGCAGTCCGGTCACGAAACCACCCCCGAATGTGAAGAACATTCAGATACAACCATGTGGTGAACGCCACCGGGATAACAGCTATGTTTCGTCGTTGCTTAGGCGCTACAAGTAGTAAGGACGGCAGCGCAGGCGTCCACACGCCCACAACGCCGAATCCCTGGAGGTCCTCGTGCCGCCCGCCACCGGCCGCGCCACCGCCCGGTCCTGGCTCATCTGGCTCGCCGCCGTCACCGTCTACCTCCTCGCGGTCTTCCACCGCACCTCCTTCGGCGTCGCCGGGCTGCAGGCGGCCGAGCGCTTCGGCGTCGGCGCGGCCGCGCTCGGGACGTTCACCGTGCTGCAGGTCGGCGTCTACGCCGCGATGCAGATCCCGACCGGCGTCCTGGTCGACCGCTACGGCCCCCGCCGCGTGCTCACCGTCGCGGTGCTGGTGCTCGGCGCCGGCCAGCTCCTCCTCGGCATCGCCCACTCCTACGGCCTCGGCCTGGTCGCCCGCGGCGTGCTCGGCCTCGGCGACGCGCTCACCTTCGTCAGCGTGCTGCGCCTGGTCGCCGCCCACTTCCCGGGCCGCCAGTACGCGCTGCTGACGTCGTTCACCGCGGCCGTCGGCTACATCGGCAACCTCGCCGCCACCGTCCCGCTCTCGCTGGTGCTCGACAGCGCCGGCTGGACCCCGACGTTCCTCGCGGTCGGCGCCGTCACCGTCCTCTACACGCTGGTCGTGACGCTCCGGGTCCGCGACGTCCCCGCCGGGGAGCAGCCGCCGGTCCGCGAAGCCGTCCCCGCGCGCCAGCTCGCCCACCAGGTCGCCGAGGCGTGGCGGACGCCGGGGACGCGCCTGGGCTTCTGGGTCCACTTCAGCACGATGTTCGCCCCCAACGCCCTGACGCTGCTGTGGGGCGTGCCCTGGCTGGTGCAGGGCCAGGGCCAGTCGAAGGCCACCGCGAGCGCGCTGCTCACCGTGTTCGTCTTCGGCTCGATGGCCGGCGGCCCCTTCCTTGGCGGCTTGATCGGGCGCCGCCCGTCGCTGCGGATGCCGCTGGTCGGCGGGTACATCGGCGGGGCCGCGCTGCTCTGGGCGGTGCTGCTGAGCTGGCCCGGGCACGTGCCGGTGGGCCTGCTGGTGCCCGCGTTCGCCTTCCTCGCCCTCGGCGGCCCGGCGTCGATGATCGGCTTCGCGCTCGCCCGCGACTACAACCCGCTGTCCCGCGTCGGCACGGCGACCGGCGTGGTCAACGTCGGCGGTTTCGTGGCGACGACCATCGCGGCCCTGCTCGTCGGCGTGCTACTGCAGTGGACCGGCGGGAGCTTCCGGATCTCGCTGCTGGCGATCGTCGCGATCCTGGCGCTGGGTACGTCCCGGATGCTCGTGTGGTGGCGCCGGACGCGCGCCCACCTGTTCCTGGCCGAAGCCCGCGGCGAGGAGCTGCCGGTGCGCATCACCCGCCGCCGCTGGGACGCCGCTCTGCCCGAGACCCCGATCGTGGCCGCTTGACCAGCGCCTGCAGCAGCTGCGGCGCCACCGAGAACCCGCGCCGCTCGTAGGCCGGCACGGCCCGCGGCGACGAGTGCACGGTGACCCGCTCCAGCCCCAGCTCCCCGGCCAGCCGCAGGACGCCTTCGATCAGCAGCCCGCCGAGGCCGCCGTCGCGGGCTTCCGGGACGACGTACACGCTCTGCACGTCCCCGGCGGCCCGCGACACCGCCGACGGCGTCGGCACGCGCGGGGTGATCGCCAGGAACGCCATCCCGAGCACCCGGCGGTCGCGCACCACGACGAGGCAGCGGTGGGTGGCCGCGTTCTCCCGCGCCCACGCGGCGAACTCCCGCACGAACGCCTCGCGGCCGGCGCCGGCCAGGCCGTCCCGCTCGGCCACCCAGCGCCACCGGAGCGCGGCGACCGCTTCGAGCTCGGCGGGCCGGGCGGCCCGGACTTCGATCTCCGTCACGCCCCCATGGTGGCCCGGCCGAGCGGCCTGATCGATCCACGATCGGCGGCCGCTAGGGTTTGCCGCGTGTCGAGCCCCAAACCGCCCCGCCGTCCCGCCCCGCCGCCCGGTCTCGTGATCGTCGACAAGCCCGCCGGCATGACGTCGCACGACGTCGTCGCCCGTGCCCGCCGGATCATGGGCACCCGCAAGGTCGGGCACGCCGGCACGCTCGACCCGATGGCGACCGGCGTGCTGGTGCTCGGCATCGAGCGCGCCACCAAGCTGCTCGGCCACCTGGCGCTGGACCGCAAGACCTACCTGGCCACCCTGAGCCTCGGCAGCAGCACCACGACCGACGACGCCGAGGGCGAGGTCCTCACGACGGCGGACCCGAAGTCCGTCACCGACGACGACATCGCCGCCGGGGTCGAGAAGCTGACCGGCGCCATCCAGCAGGTGCCCAGCGCGGTGAGCGCCGTCAAGATCGACGGCAAGCGCGCCTACGCCCGCGTCCGCGCCGGCGAGGAGGTCGTCCTCCCGCCGCGCCCGGTCACCGTCTACCGCTTCGACGTCCTCGGCGTGCGGCACGAAGACGACCACGTCGAGGTCGACGCCGTCGTCGAGTGCTCGTCCGGCACCTACGTCCGCGCGCTGGCCCGCGACCTCGGCGCGGACCTCGGCGTCGGAGGCCACCTCCAGGCGCTGCGGCGCACCACGGTCGGCCCGTTCACCCTGGCCCGGGCGCGGACCCTCGACCAGCTCGAGGAGACGCCCGAGCTGAGCCTGGACCTCGACGCCGCCGTCGCCGCGGCCTTCCCGCGGCGCGACCTCGACGCCGCGACGGCGAAAGCCGTCCGCCACGGCCAGCGCATCCCGGCGGCCGGCGTCGAGGGCACCTACGGGCTCTTCGGGCCCGACGGCCGGGTGCTCGCCCTGGCCACCGACGAAGAAGGCGTGTCCCGGGCAGTGGTCGTGTTGCTGCCCGCCTAGGGTGGCGTGTGAGAGACGGGAGTTCGACGTGCTGCGGTGGCGTGGGCTGGGGGACCTCCCCGGCGGCTGGGGCCGGTGCGTGGTCACCATCGGCGTGTTCGACGGTGTCCACCGCGGACACCAGGAGCTGGTCAGCCGGACCGTGGCCGCGGCGGCCGAACGCGGCCTGCCGAGCGTCATGGTGACATTCGACCCGCACCCGTCGGAAGTGCTGCGTCCCGGGAGCCACCCGGCGCAGCTCACCACGTTGCGGCGCAAGGCGGAGATCGTCGAAGGCCTCGGCATCGACGTCTTCTGCGTGCTGCCCTTCACCCTGGAGCTGTCCCGGCTGCAGCCGGAGGAGTTCGTCCACGAGGTGCTCGTCGACCGGCTGCACGCGGCCGCGGTGATCGTCGGCGACAACTTCACCTTCGGCGCCAAGGCCGCCGGCGACGTCGCGCTGCTGCGCACCCTCGGCCGCCGGTTCGGCTTCGCCGCCTACGGCGCCGAACTGCAGGGCAAGGAACTGTCCGAAGAGGACCAGTCGGCGATCACGTTCTCCAGCACGTACGTCCGCTCGTGCATCGACGCCGGCGACGTCGTCGCCGCGGCCGAGGCGCTCGGCCGCCCGCACCGCCTGGAGGGCATCGTCGTCCGCGGGGACGGCCGGGGCCACGAGCTCGGCTACCCGACGGCGAACCTGTCGACGCCGCGCTTCGCCGCCGTCCCGGCCGACGGTGTCTACAGTGCCTGGTTCACCCGCTCGGCCGACCGCACCCGCCGGTTGCGCGCCGCGGTCTCGGTGGGCACGAACCCGACGTTCTCCGGGCGCGAGCGGACCGTCGAGGCGTTCGTCCTCGACGTCGACGAGGACTTCTACGGCCAGCACGTGGCGATCGACTTCGTGACGCGGCTGCGCGACCAGGTCCGGTTCGCCGACTCGGCCGGGCTGGTCGCGCAGATCGACGACGACGTCGTCGAGACGAGAAAGGCACTGGACATGCCCCCGGACGCCCCGACCGGGCGCGAATAGGGGATTTCGCGTTCACGCACGTGACAGCGATGGCAAGATGCTCACGGACGGTGCACGCGCAAGCGGCACGAAGCGGTTTAGGGGAGCGGAACTGGTGGAGGACCACAAGATCGTCCAGCGGAACATCGCGTTGCAGCGCGAGTGGTACGGGGAGCCGCTCGGTGACCGGGTGCGCCGCCTCGTCGTCGCGTTCGACGTTTCGCAGGCGTTCCTGGCCGAGGTCCTCGGGATCAGCGCCCCCATGCTCAGCCAGGTGATGAGCGGGCGGCGGGCGAAGATCGGCAACCCGGTCGTGCTGGCCAGGATGATCATGCTCGAGCGCAAGATCCTGGTGCCCGAGGTCGCCGCCGGCAACCGCGACGCGATGCTGGCCGCGATGGAGGACGTCCGCGACTCCCGGCCCACCGTCGGCCGCGACAACATCCCGGTGGTCAACGAGGACCAGAAGGTCCTCGCCTACCTGCGTGACCTCGCCGAGGACGAGGACCTGGGCGAGGCCGCCAAGCGGCTCGACGACGAGTTCCCGGCCATCGCCGACCTGCTGCGCCGGGCGGGCAACGGCGCCTGATGCCGGCCCTGTTCAGCGCGCTGGTCCCGCCGGACGACGTCGTCGAAGCGGTCGCCGAGACACTCGGCGACCCCGGGGACGGCCTTCGGTGGGAGCCGCCGGAGCGCTGGCACGTCACCCTCGCCTACTACGGGCCGGACGACCTGGACACCCGCGCCGCCTGGCTGGCGGAGCGGCTGGCCGGGCGGGCGGGCGGCGCCGTGCGGCGGGGGAAGGCCGCGGCGTTCCCCGGGG
Organism: Amycolatopsis ponsaeliensis; assembly: GCF_030182635.1. NCBI lineage: Bacteria > Bacillati > Actinomycetota > Actinomycetes > Pseudonocardiales > Pseudonocardiaceae > Amycolatopsis > Amycolatopsis ponsaeliensis. The sequence goes on along the minus strand of NZ_JAPZLD010000061.1, from coordinate 7,301 downwards.
GGCTGTGGGTGACTGCCGCCGGAGACGAGCTGACGCCCCCCGCGCTCGCCGCGGGGGCCGGCGCCGAGGCGAGGCCGTACGTGCCCCACCTGACGCTGGCGCGGTTCCCCCGGGAAGAACCGGGGCTCGCCGGGCGTTGGACATCGGCGTTGGCCGGTTTCACCAGCCGGCGCTGGACGGCCACGCACGCCGTGCTGATGACCAGCGAGCGCGAGCCGGGCGGGACCCGCTACCGGGTGGCCCGCGCGTTCGGGCTCGGCGACGCCTGAAGGCCCTGCTCAGGGGCACAGTCCGGACGGCTGGTAACGTCATGACCGGGTCCGGCTGCAGTCCGTGGCGGCCGCGACCGACTTCCCGGCGTTCATTCCGCGTCCGGGGCCGCACGGCACTGATCATTTCGAGGAGTTATACAAGTGGCGTTGTCCACCGAAGAGAAGAAGTCGATCCTGGCCGAGTACGGCGTGCACGACTCGGACACGGGATCCCCCGAGGCCCAGGTCGCGCTGCTGACCAAGCGGATCGTCGGCCTCACCGAGCACCTCAAGGCTCACAAGCACGACCACCACTCGCGTCGCGGGCTCCTGCTGCTGGTCGGCCGTCGCCGCCGGCTGCTGAACTACGTGATGAAGGTGGACATCGAGCGTTACCGTGCGCTGATCCAGCGCCTCGGCCTGCGCCGATAGCTGTTGCCCGAGGGGGAGTGACCGCCGGTCGCTCCCCCTCGGTTTAGCAGGAGAAAGAAACGGCGCGAGCGCGCCCGAGGAACCGTCCGCCGGTCCTCGGTAGTGGCTTCCGGGAAGAGTCCCGGGGGCTTCGATCGAAGACCGGCATCACTCCTCGAGCGTCCTCAGGCGAAACGGGTCCCAGGGTGGGAGACTCGCGCCGTATAGAAGGAACTAAAGAGGAGAAACACCCTATGACCGACTCCACCGGAGTCACCGTGCACGAGACCGAAGCCGTGATCGACAACGGCCGGTTCGGCACCCGCACCGTCCGCTTCGAGACGGGCCGCCTGGCCAAGCAGGCCGCCGGCGCCGTCGTGGCTTACCTCGACGAAGAGACCATGCTGCTCTCGGCGACCACGGCGTCGAAGCACCCGAAGGACCACTTCGACTTCTTCCCCCTGACGGTGGACGTCGAGGAGCGCATGTACGCGGCCGGCCGCATCCCCGGCGCGTTCTTCCGCCGCGAGGGCCGTCCCTCGACCGACGCGATCCTGACCTGCCGCCTGATCGACCGGCCGCTGCGCCCGTCGTTCACCGACGGTCTCCGCAACGAGATCCAGGTCGTCATCACCGTCCAGAGCCTGAACCCGGACGACCCGTACGACGTGCTGGCGATCAACGCCGCGTCGGCGTCGACCCAGATCGCCGGCCTGCCGTTCTCGGGCCCGGTCGGCGGCGTGCGCGTCGCCCTGATCGAGGACCAGTGGGTCGCGTTCCCGACCTGGTCGCAGCTCGCGAAGGCCACGTTCAACATGGTAGTCGCCGGCCGCATCGTCGGCGATGACGTCGCGATCATGATGGTCGAAGCCGAGGGCACCGAGAACACGCTCGACCTGATCGCCGACGGCGGCAAGGCGCCGGACGAGGTCTCGGTCGCCGAGGGCCTCGAGGCCGCGAAGCCGTTCATCAAGGTGCTGTGCGAGGCCCAGCAGAAGCTGGCCGACGTGGCCGCGAAGCCGACCGGCGAGTTCCCGGTCTTCCTGCCCTACGAGCAGGACGCTTTCGAGGCCGTCGCCGCGATCGCGACCGACGACCTGGCGAACGCGCTGCAGATCGCCGGCAAGCAGGCCCGCGACGCCGCGACCGACGAGGTCAAGGCCGCCGTCCTGGAGAAGGTCGGCGTCGGCGAGGGCGAAGCCTTCGAGGGCCGCGAGAAGGAGATCGGCGCCGCGTTCAAGGCGCTGTCCAAGAAGGTCATGCGCAAGCGCGTCCTCACGGACAAGATCCGCATGGACGGCCGTGGCCTCACCGACATCCGGTCGCTCGCGGCCGAGGTCGCCGTGATCCCGCGGGCGCACGGTTCGGCGCTGTTCGAGCGCGGCGAAACCCAGATCCTGGGCGTCACCACGCTGAACATGCTTCGCCTGGAGCAGCAGATCGACTCGCTGTCCCCGGAGACGCACAAGCGCTACATGCACCACTACAACTTCCCGCCGTTCTCCACCGGCGAGACCGGCCGCGTCGGTTCGCCGAAGCGGCGCGAGATCGGCCATGGCATGCTCGCCGAGCGCGCCCTGGTTCCGGTGCTGCCGAAGCGTGACGAGTTCCCGTACGCGATCCGCCAGGTCTCCGAGGCGCTGGGCTCCAACGGCTCGACCTCGATGGGCTCGGTCTGCGCGTCCACCATGGGCCTGTACAACGCCGGCGTGCCGCTGAAGGCGCCGGTCGCGGGCATCGCGATGGGCCTCATCTCCGACGAGGTCGACGGCGAGACGCGCTACGTCGCGCTGACCGACATCCTCGGTGCCGAGGACGCCATGGGCGACATGGACTTCAAGGTCGCCGGCACCAAGGACATCATCACCGCCTTGCAGCTGGACACGAAGCTCGACGGCATCCCCTCCGAGGTGCTCGCCGCCGCGCTGAAGCAGGCGAAGGACGCTCGCCTCACCATCCTGGAGGTCATCGCCGAGGCGATCGACGGCCCGGACGAGATGAGCCCGTACTCGCCGCGTGTCACCAGCGTGAAGATCCCGGTGGACAAGATCGGCGAGGTCATCGGCCCGAAGGGCAAGATGATCAACTCGATCACCGAGCAGACCGGTGCCGACATCTCCATCGAGGACGACGGCACGATCTACGTGGGCGCGGCCGACGGCCCGTCGGCGGAGGCGGCGATCGACCTGATCAACGCCATCGCCAACCCGCAGCTGCCCAAGGTCGGCGAGCGCTTCCTCGGCACCGTGGTGAAGACGGCCGCGTTCGGCGCGTTCGTCTCGCTGCTGCCGGGCAAGGACGGCCTGGTGCACATCTCCAAGCTGGGCAACGGCAAGCGGATCGCCAAGGTCGAGGACGTCGTCAACGTGGGCGACAAGCTCCGCGTCGAGATCGCCGACATCGACAACCGCGGCAAGATCAGCCTGATCGTGGTCAAGGAGGACGACGCCCCGGCTGCGGCCGAGGGTGACGCGCCGGCCGAGGCCGAGAAGGCCGACGCCTGAGTAAGTCAGCTTCACCGCAGAAGTAGTGGTCCCTTAAGGCCACCTTACGGGCGTCAGACGCCCGTAAGGTGGCCTTAACGGCATCGTGAGTAAGGAACCCATGGCACGGCAGGTTTCCGGGCACGAGCAGCCCGTCGGCACCACCCGCACGCTCGAGTCCACTCCGGACGGTGCGGTCGTCAAGCGCAGCGTCCTGCCCGGCGGTCTGCGCGTGATCACCGAGCACGTCCCGGCGTCCCGCTCGGCCACGGTCGGGCTGTGGGTGGGCATCGGCTCCCGCGACGAACCGGTGGCCGTCGCCGGTGCCGCGCACTACCTCGAGCACCTGCTGTTCAAGGGCACCAAGAAGCGCGACGCGACGCAGATCGCCGAGGAGATCGACGCCGTCGGCGGCGAGTTCAACGCCTTCACGGCGAAGGAGCACACCTGCTACTACGCGCAGGTGCTCGACGCCGACCTCCCGCTCGCCGTGGACCTGGTCACCGACGTCGTGTTCGAGGCGCTCTGCACGGATCGCGACATGGACATGGAACGCAGCGTCGTCCTCGAAGAGATCTCGATGCGCGACGACGACCCCGAAGACCTGCTGCACGAGACGTTTGTCAGCGCGATCCTCGGCGACCACCCGCTGGGCCGCCCGGTGCTGGGCACCGAGAAGTCGATCATCGAGATGTCGCCGGCGGCGTTGCGCACCTTCTACAAGCGCCGCTACACGCTGCCGCGGATGGTCCTGGCGGTGGCCGGCAACGTCGACCACGGCCAGGTGCTTCGCCTGGTGCGCAAGGCTTTGAAGGAGCGCCTGGCGGGCACCGCGACGCCGGTCGCGCCGCGCGAGGGCCGCGCCCGGATCAAGACGCTCCCGAAGCTCGCCCTGCACACCGACGACACCGAGCAGGCGCACGTGATGCTCGGCCTGCGGTCGCTGTCGCGCCACGACGAGCGCCGCTTCGCGCTGTCGGTGCTCAACGCGGCGCTCGGCGGCGGCATGTCGTCGCGGCTGTTCCAGGAGATCCGGGAGCGGCGCGGGCTGGCCTACCAGGTGTACTCGTCGGTCGCGAGCTACGCCGACACCGGGCACATGGCTGTGTACGCGGGCTGCCAGCCGGAGAAGCTCGGCGACGTCGCCGGGGTCATCCGCGAGGTCCTCGACAAGGTCGGCGTCGACGGCCTGACCGACGCCGAGGTGGCCCGCGCCAAGGGCCAGCTGCGCGGCGGGATCGTGCTGGGCCTGGAGGACACGTCGTCGCGGATGTCGCGGATCGGCAAGAGCGAGCTCAACTACGGCCACTACCTGGGCGTCGACGAGACGATCGCCCGGATCGACGCCGTCACCACCGAAGAGGTGTGTGCGCTCGCTCGCACTTTGTTCGCGCGGCCGGGCGGGGTCTCGGCGGCGGCGGTCGTGGGGCCGTACGCTCACGCCGACGACCTTCCGGACGATCTGCACGAGGTGATCGCTTCATGACCATCAACGTCGGTGTGCTCGGCGCGCGCGGCCGGATGGGCGCGACGGTGGTGAAGGCCGTCGAAGGCGCCGGCGACATGAAGGTCGTCGCCGCTTTGGACGCGGGCGACGACTTCTCGGCGCTGGCCGAGGCTCAGGTCGTCGTCGACTTCACCCACCCCGACGCCGTCATGGACAACCTGAAGTACCTGGTGGAGCACGACATCCACGCGGTCGTCGGCACCACGGGCTTCAGCGAGGAGCGGCTGGCCGCGCTGCGGGCGCTGCTCGAGCCGAAGCCGTCGCTGGGCGTGCTGATCGCGCCGAACTTCGCCCTCGGCGCGGTTCTGGCCATGCGGTTCGCGGCCCAGGCGGCGAAGTTCTACGCGTCGGCCGAGATCATCGAGCTGCACCACAACCGCAAGGCGGACGCGCCATCGGGCACCGCCGCGCACACCGCCCGGATGATCGCCGCGGCCCGCGCGGAAGCCGGCGTGACGCCGGGGTCCGACGCGACGACGTCGGAGCTGGACGGCGCCCGCGGCGCGTCGGTCGAGGACGTCCGGGTGCACTCGGTCCGGCTGCCGGGCCTGGTGGCGCACGAGGAGATCCTGTTCGGCGGCGAGGGGGAGACCCTGACCATCCGCCACGACTCGCTCGACCGGACGTCGTTCATGCCGGGCGTGCTGCTCGGCGTGCGCACGGTGGTGGCGCGGCCCGGCCTGACGGTCGGCCTGGAGAACGTGCTCGACCTGTGAAGGCCCGCAATGTCGCGCTGCTGATGACGGCGGCGCTGGTCGTCTACCTGGTGCTGCTCGCCGACCGGGCGTTCGCGCTGTTCGCGTCGGGTACCGGCGCGGGCATCGCGCTGGGCGTCGGCGTGCTGCTGCTGCCGATCCTGGGGATCTGGATCGTCGTCGTGACCTGGCGCAACGGCGTCCAGATCCAGCGGCTGTCCCGCCGGCTCGACGGCGAAGGCGCGCTCCCGGACGTTTCGGACCTGCCGCGCCGTCCCTCGGGACGCGTGGACCGCGACGCGGCGGACGCGTGGTTCCAGGACCGCCGCGCGGAGGTCGAAGCGGACCAGGAGAACTGGCGAGTCTGGTACAAACTGGCGTACGCGTACGACATCGCGGGTGACCGGCGCCGGGCCCGCGAGACGATGAAGAAGGCCGTGGAGCTGGAAGCCGCCGACCACTGAATCCGGCAGACTGGACCCGGTGACGCTGCTGCTGAAGCTCGTCCTGGCGCCGCTGCTGGTGGTCGGGTCGTCGCTGGCCGGACGGCGCTGGGGCCCGGGCCTGACGGGCCTGCTGGTCGCGTTGCCGCTGGTGGCGGGCCCGATCCTGCTGATCACCTACCTCGAGCAAGGCCCGGCGTTCGTCGCGCGGGCCGCGTCGGCATCACTGCTGGGCCTGGTGTCGCTGGCCGCGTTCGCGGTGGTCTTCGCGCGGGTGTCGCGGGCGCGAGGCTGGGTGGGCACGGTGCTGCAGGGCTGGCTGGTGTGCCTGTCGCTGGACCTCGCGCTCTCGTTCGCGCCGGTCCCGGCCTGGGTGGCGCTGGGGCTCGCCCTGGCCGCGGCCTGGGCAGGCACGCGGCTCCTGCCGTTGCCGGGAGAGGTGCGGCCGGTGACGCCGTCGTGGTGGGACCTGCCCGCCCGCGCGCTGGTGACAGCGGGACTCGTGCTGGCCGTGACGACTGCCGCGGGCCGCCTCGGCCCGGACCTCACGGGCGTGCTGGCGCCGTTCCCGACCGCGCTGAGCGTGGTGGCGGTGTTCGCGCTGGCCCAGGGCGGCCCGCCGGCGGCGGCCGCGACGATGCGGGGGCTGCTGCGCGGGCTTGGCGGGTTCGCGGCGTTCTGCTTCCTGGTGGCGGTGCTGGCCGAGCCGCTCGGCGGGTGGGCGTTCGTGCTCGCGGCCGGCGGGGCGGTGGCGGGGCCACTCGTCTACCGGCGGCACGCACCCCGAGGGTGACGTTCCCTCAGTGGTGCAGCCAGCCCGCGAACACCGCGGGTGAAGCGGCTATCAAGCTGAAGCGGATCCACCTTCCGGCGAAGCCCGTGGTCAGGAACGTCACGAGCCGCATGCGGACCACACCGGCCAGCACGCTCGTCGCCATGAACGGCGGCAGGCCCACCAGCGAACTCACGCCGTACGTCCCCGCCATCCAGTGCGGGTGCCGGTGGCAGCGCTCGCGCAGCCGGTCGATCCAGCCGCGCAGCCGCTTGGTCCGCAGCTCCCAGCGCACGCGCCGCTCCGTCATCGGCCGCTCGCGGTGGAGCCGGTCGTGCAGCGGCTTCGGCAGCTTGATCGTGCCGCGCGCGGCGAGGAAGTAGAGCGACTTGCCGGCGATCTGCCCGCCGGCCACGGCCGCTCCGAGCCACAGCCAGTGCAGCCCGGGCTGGCTCGCGCAGAGCCCGATCAGGAACACTTCGGCGTTGATCAGCGGCACGATGGCGGAACCGAACGCAACCCCTAGCGTCAGGAGAATCCAGCTCATCGTGTCACCTCCCGCGCTCGATCGTGTTTCTCCAAGTTATCAGTTCGAAACCTGGAGTCACGGGGGTTAACCCCCCTATGCGGGCGGTTTCTAGCGGTCGTTGCAACATTGCTGTTGGTGGGCGGTGTTGAGTAACTGTGTCACGCGTTCGGCTGGGCTGTCCCAGCCGAGGGTCATCCGGGGGCGGTCGTT